>JBHYDF010000103.1:0-28581 GCA_051861145.1 Nostocaceae cyanobacterium | reverse complement strand
CTTGATTTCAAAGCCTTGCATGAAGTTGCTTTGGAGTTTTCGGACAAGTCTATTAAAGGCAAGCAGTCGGGAATGATATCCTGGTTTTTCAACTCCCGCTGTTCCATCTGTTTTTTTAGGTGTTCAATTTTCCAAATTTCACAGAAGCGATGGTTAAAATATAGAATATTGTCCGTACGATTATCTACTACATAAAATGCTAGCGGTGAAACGCCAGTCATGGAACGTAATAACGCTTCTTTCCAAAGCAATTTCTCGTCAGCTTGTTTGCGATCGGTAATATCTTCCACTATGTAAGCAAATTGCGAAGTGCAACTGCTACAGGCGGAAATTGACGAGACTGTTGCTCTTAGCCATCTCTGACCTTGAGAGGTATCATGAGCATATTCAAAGCTGACATGTGATTTGGTGCGTTCTGCCTCACGGTAGTAATTTATCCATTTACTTAAGTAATTTTGTGGTACTCCCATTTCACTAGCCAAGCGATTTTGCATCGCTTCTGCTGGAGTCAGCCCAAAAAATTTAGCTGTCGTGGCGTTATCAGAAATATGCAGGATATCATCATCTACAAGTTCTACTATCCCCATCATCATCGGCGCACTATCGAAGAAACTGCGGAGAGTAGATTCACTTTGTTGCAAAGCAGCTTGTGATTGTTTATACTCTTTTTTAATGCTTGCTAGTTCGTTAATATTCCGTCGCAGTTCTAATTGTCGGATTATCAGGCGGCTAATCGCTCGCAGTGCTTGTATTTGTTCTTGGCTAAGTTCTCGTGGAACGCGATCCACTACACACACAGTTCCGATCGCCTGTCCTTCTGGTGACAACAAAGGTACACCAGCATAAAATCTAACATGTGGTTCCGACTGAACTACAGGAGAATTGGCAAACCGTTCATCAGCCAAAGTATCGGGAATAACCAAAACATCCCTACTTTCCATACAAGCGGGACAGAAACCGATATCTCTAGGCATTTCATCAACATCTAACCCCACCTTGGCTTTGAACCATTGACGGTTAGCATCAATAAGATTAATTAAGGCGATCGGTGTGTGGCAAATCTGAGCGGCTAAAAACGCTAAATCGTCGAAAGCTTCTTCTGGTAAAGTATCTAGAATTTGATATTGGCGTAGAGCCTCAAGCCTCTTCGCTTCATCACTACGTACTAAAGTTTTCATTAGACTTTTCCTACTACTGCTGATTGATGACTGGCCTGGGTGTAACTTGCGGTTGTTTAAGTTTTTGAAGCAGGGAGGTAAGGTATAGGGGAGAAATACCGATCATGAGTCTCCTTACAAGTGCCATACATAATTTGCCGATTGCTAACCCAAAGGATGAATATAACCACTGTGTAACCAAGCGGTTAATGCACTTGTTAGCCAAGTCAAGTCACTAAGTCAAGTCAAGTCACTACACTATGAAAATATTTTGAGAGAATAATGAGATCACTTTGTCACTTTAATTATAGTAATATGCCTTAAGAGAGATGACAAAATAACAGTCAAAAATGAGTATAATTACGCATTTTAAAACCAAATTACGTGGTTATTAGTATCTTTTTTTAAATACTACTGATGATAATCATCGCGAGGCAAAGCCTCCAAAACCTTGTTACCAGGTTGAACCTGGTAACGAAAATAAGAGCCTCTGGCTCTTGTTGAGAATGATAAGATGTCATTTAAAACTGATATTTTGCAGCAATACTTCGTAAATCACTAATACTTGTATTCAAGAGTGACTAACTTTACTCAAAAACTAGTTCTAGTTTTAGTCCGTTTTAATGGATTTCTACATTCAAATCCACCAAACCCTAAACTTTGCTCTTGTTTTCACAATCCAAAATCTAAAATCTAAAATCTAAAATGGTATGAGTAGTAGTGCCTAATCGGATGAACTCAATTATGACAACTACACTTACCTCTGCGATAAAACCCAAAGCTGAAGATAGCTTTGCCATTTCTTTTGCACCATTGTCTGTGGAGGAAGTTTACCAATTAGCAGATGATCCAGCCAATGGCGCGGTGGTGGTGATGAGTGGGACAGTTCGCAATCAAACTGATGGTAAACCTGTAGTTTACTTAGAGTATCAAGCTTACGAACCGATGGCACTGCGAGTATTTTATCAAATTGCTGCCGATATTCGGCAAAAATGGTCTGATGTGAATCGTGTAGTGATTCACCATCGGATCGGGCGTTTGCAAATTGGCGAAATTAGTGTTTTAGTAGCCGTGGGTTGTCCTCATCGTTCCGAAGCGTTTGAGGCTTGCCGTTATGCTATTGATACCCTAAAACATAATGCACCAATTTGGAAAAAAGAACATTGGGAAGACGGTTCTAGTAATTGGGTAAGTATCGGCGCTTGTGAACAATCAGGAGAAAGTTGTTAAGTCAAAAAATTTCTTCCCTTTCCTCAAACACACCCTCAGAATCAATAACAATTGGATCATCCTGACAAACACCATAAGTTTGCTCAAAAAAACCAGAAGGCAAGCCTAATTCTTTTGGTGTTTTCATCTGTGCCGATGGTTCTAGTGGCTGAAAAATCACCATCACCTCCAAATCTTTGTCCGTTATCCCTAGCGGAATTTCTAAATGTAAAATCCCATCTTTACCCACGTAAGAGCGTAATTTTATACTTTGCATCACTCTAGTCTCCAATTAATGCATTAACAGTTGATTTATAAAGTAAATCTTAAGCTATCGAAGCTTGGGACTAACAGTCCCAGTTTCATAGCATCCGTCCATTAAAATTGACTACAACTAGATGACAAATGACAAATGACCAATGACAAATACATAATTTATAAATTCGTAGTATTTATTTACATATTTATTATTTATCTATTTCAGTTTGTAACTATATTGTTTAACCCAAGGGTCTATTCCTTTAGACTGATCTAGCAATAGAAAAAACTTTTGGGATAAGCATAAATGCATTCAGCAGGTTTTATTTGTCATGACTTTGTAGTTGCTGTTTCTTTTGTCGCTTCTATTGTTGGCTTAGCTTTACTGTGGAATAGCAAGCAGCAACAAGATGAAGCGGAAGCAACTGAGGAAATTCTGTTTAGAATGAGCTTCTCTTACTGGCTAGTTTACTGCGTTGCTTTTGGCATTCAAAAAATTGTTTTACCTGACTGGGAAGGTGTGATGATGAGTTTAAAGATTACTACTGCCCTGTCATATTTCTTAACATTTTCTTGTATAGTCAGTCTGCCATTACATAAGCTGGCAATGCGTCATGTTCAGGAATAGTTAATGGTTAATGGTTAATGGTTAATAGTTAATGGTCCATAGTCTGTAGGTAGTCGAAAAGCGAAAGTTTCTAACCATCAACCATTAACCATTAACTATTAACCATTAACTATTAATTACTTTTGCATGGCGATCGCAATTGCTTCTTCAAATTGCTCTTGCGGTAAAGTGGTAAGAATAAATACTTCTTGTACTGTTTTTCCGTGACGTGCGATAACCTTAAAACCCCCCAAAATTGGTACAGACACCCGTAATTGCATCTTTGGGCAGTGTCCTTTTACTCTTCCTATTTTTCCTGGTGTCACGGTTTGAATTCCATCCAGTTTACAAAGGCGTTCGAGAATGGGGATGAGACCAGGAATATGGGTTGAGTGATTCCAGACTAATCTACCATCTTTAGGAGAAGTTGCCTTACGGGTGTCTGGGGTGGGTTTTGTCATATTTTATTTTTGATTATGCGGCTTCTAGGGGAGCCATTGTCAAGCCTGCTCTACGTAGTTGTTGGTGGTAAAGTTCAGCTGGTTCTTGGGGACCAATCCAAACAATGGCTTGACCTTCGTAGTGTACCTGATTGGTGAGTTCCCAAGCGCGATCGCTAGTCATACCCGGAATATACTTCATCAAGCACTCAGCTACGTGCTGAAAAGTATTGAAATCATCATTCAAAACAATCACTTTATAATTGGGATAAGGTTTGCGGGTAACTTGACTAGACCGTTCAGGAGTTACAGTTGGTGCAGTTGCCATTCCGTAAACTGCTGCTGAAAGTCTGGTAGACATAAAACACTTAACCGACAGGTCTTTACAAAACTACATTACAAATAACTAGTTTAGTGCATGGTTAGTGGTTAGGAGTTAGGAGTTAGGAGTTAGGAGTTAAGAGTGAGGAGTTAGTAGTTAGTTGATGGATGGTTGTTGGTTGTTGGTTGGAACAAACACCAAACAACAATCATCAACTCCTAACTCCTAACTCCTCACTCCTAACTTCTTATCTCCACTCTTCCCAATTTTGGTTAAAAATTGAGGTATCTGGGAAAGCGGTAGGATTGCCGTTTTGCTTTAATATACGTTGTAGGTCTAGTAGTTGCGGTTCTGGCTTGGGTAAATCATCTACTAGTTGGTAAGGTGCGACGTTATTTTTTAATGCAAAAGCTGCTGTAGTTCCCACCGCTGCGCCTGCTGACCATTCAAAGGAGTGTACCCGATACGCGGCGGCTGCAATGTGACTGGTAGCGATGCTTTTACCTCCTACTATCAAATTATCAATTTTCTGAGGAATCATTGCTCGTAGCGCAATTTGGAACGGGTAAGCTTGTCCAGCACCGCGTCTTTCACCTTCACGTTCGGTATTTCCTGGTGCTTCTGGTGGACTTTTGGTCATACACGGATGAAAATCAATTGCATAGTGACCAATACCTATACCATCGGCGAAGACAGTGGAACGAGTCCGCCGCGCCACGTTTTCTGGGCGCTTTTGTCCTGAAATTACCGATGTTGCTTCTAACCCTGATAGTGCTGCTTTCAGACGGCGATACTCTGCTGGCGGTAGTGCTGTGCGATAAAATTCGTCATCGTAATTGCGGCGAGAAATATCAATTTCCCAAATTGTAAAGCCGCCTGGACTTCCCCAGCTTGGGCGTCCAATGATACGTCGCCCTTCGCGCATATACGGGTATTTTGACAAGCCGTGTGCTGTCCCCATTGGCGAGTTAAATCCAGACAGGAAGCGGTTATTTGTTTGTTGTTTCTTGACACCTTTCCCTAATTGAGAATCTGTAGTACCTGCTACCAGCCAGTAGTAATAACCCTTAGCAATTTCTTCGCCTTTGCGTAAAGCTTCTGTCCGCAGTCCGCCTTTCCATCCACCAGGTTGCAACTGTCCGGTTGCTTTGAGTTGTTCACGGGTGTAAATTAAGTTATCCTTGGCGGTTCCGGGGCGGTAGTCGTTCCCCCAAGTCCAGTTTTGCATGGAAATATCACCAGGGGTAGGCGCTGTAAAAGTAATACCGCCAAATTTCATGGTTTCCCCTCTGCGGGGACTCCAAATGCGCCGGTAGGTGAAAACTAAAGGAAAGCTTGCTAGTCGTTTCAATTCATAGCTGTAATAGGGCGAATATTGCATGTAGAATGGGGGCATGGTTTGCTTTTGCGGTTCCTCGGTTGCCTCCATCGCAAAGGTGTAAGTAAAGCCTTGAGTGCAATAGGGGTCGTTGGTGGCGCTGGAAGAAGAAGGTTCCAAATAGGTACGACCATCAATACCCAAGCGGTAGGGAACATCAGCAAGACCGACAATTTCCCCAGTTTCAGAAGCATCTACGACGTACCAATTAGGGGTGTTACCTTTTTTCGCTTGTTTGGGAGCAAGGCGGATAATGGTTTTGGTGAAGCGAGACGAGTCTTGATAGCTATAGGCGTCTTCAATAGTTTGAGATAAGGGATAGGTATTGAGGGGAGATGCGCCTTGGGCTGGTTTATGTTGGATGGCGATCGCATTATTAATTATTTTCCCATCACCACTAATATCCAAATCTTTAATCACCGTATTCGGAAGCCATTGCAACCTACCTCTACCGCGTCTTTCCGCATCTTTGAGCATGGATCTCAAGATTTCATGACCATCGCGGGGTCGAAAACAGGAGTCGCTTACCCAACAATTACCGGGATTAAGTTTCCCGTACTTGCGTTCAATTCGCTTGCGTAAGTCTAAGTAACCGCGAGAGTAATATAACTTGGCGCGTTGGGTTGGTCGTTCATCGAGTGCAGAAGTTCCCTGAGAAGAAATTTGTCCTCCTAACCAGTCGGTAATTTCTGTCAAGCAAACTGTTCTACCATTCAATAAACCTTCGTAGGCGGTAGCGACACCAGAAAGACCGCCTCCGACAACAAGAATGTCACAGTTTACCGTTTTGTCCGGTGTTCTTGATGGTGATGCGATAACAGAGTCAGGCGCAACAGAAGTTGAGATGAGAGTAAGACTAATTAGCGATGTCTGACCAAAGGCTACTAGTTGTCTGCGCTTCATATTGAGTTAAGATTTTGTTAAGCTCCTACACAAGCGTTGCCCTGAAGAATTAAAATTCGGGCTAAAAGTTTTGCCCTGAATTAAAATTCGGGCTAAAAGCTTGCCCTGAATTAAAATTCGGGCTAAAAGCTAAAGTCAGCTAAAAGCTGACTGGAAAGGAATTCCAACCTGTTTAAACAGGTTTTAGCTTTAAGCCGGAAATTTATTTCCAGGCTTTTAAGCCAGAAATTTATTTCCAGGCTTAAATCAATGCGATTCAACCCTAATGGGCGTCTAACATATGACAAGCCACAATTTTGCTTGTGCTAGGTACTTTATCAGCTTTTTAGACGTTAGTACTCTAAAATTGTTCTTATTAATATCAATACATTTTCAGTATTTGCTCAGCTAGTGTAGGTAGGGCACTGCCCACCAATGCCCAATTTGTGGGGCTATGCCCTACCTACGTGTATTTCAAAAATCAAATAGGAATCCTATATGAATTCACAAAAGGTTGCGATTGTTACGGCTGCAAGTCGCGGTATTGGGGCTGGTTGTGCGCGAGAACTAGCAGCACAGGGTTACAGGATTTCACTGATAGCACGAAGCAAAAGCGTTTTAGATTTAGCTCATGAATTAGGCGGTATTGCAACTGTGGGTTCTATCGCCAATCCCCAAGATTTACAGCAATTAGTTGAGACAACCCTAGCGAACTTTGGTCGCGTTGACGCGGTGGTAAATAGTTTCGGAGATCCACCCCGCCCAGATTTACTAGCAATTTCCGATGAGATGTGGGTGGAGAATTTTGAAATGCTGTTCCTGAGTGTGGTTCGTATGGCAAAATTGGTCACTCCAGTTATGCAGCTACAAGGGGGTGGAGCGATCGTCAATATCTCTGCGTGTGACTCCCAAGAACCGGATCTAGGAACACCATTTAGCGGTACACTCCGCGCTGCAATGGAAGGATTCACAAAACTGTATGCAAAGCGTTACAAAGCAGACAAAATTCGGATGATTTCTGTGGCTCCCTTCTTTGTTGCAGACAGCATAGAAGAACTTGAAGGATGGAATGTGCCCACTGATATGATGTTTGGTCGCCCTACAACCTACGCAGAATTTGGCAAGATAGTTGCTTTTCTGATTTCTGACGATGCCAAGTTTATCACGGGTACAACCCTCAAGGTTGATGAGGCTTATTCCGCAGCCATTTAAATGCTAATTAGCTCGCGTGTGACCAGTCGCTGAGTACTTCATATTCCTGCTTCTTCTGACGTGGGCGTATCGGTGCTAAAGGAGTACCAACATTCGTACTGGGAAAGGATTGTTTCTTCTTCGCGGATTTTTGCTTTTGTGTGTTGCGTTCAGCTTGTGTAGTAGTCATTGTACTTACCTCGATTTTGCAGTTGAAAATAGTGATTATACCAAGTTAATATGATTTATTATGATAATAAAGTAAAATAGAACCCCGCTTCTGCCTAAATAGTGGATATTTAGGCGGATAAACGATTGATTTGTGTTGCGGCGGTATTAAGCCTAGAGGTATGGACTAAGTTTGCCAATCATCCATAGCCCTATATTTAGAGAATCACTTCATAAACAGCCTTTTCCGGAAGAAGAAGAAAAAACATTTTATTGATAAGCTGTTCTACATTTAACTTGCTGTCTTCTGGGCGGGTAAGATGCTCCGAAGAAGCCAGCCAGGGACTGTAAGTCCCTGTCTGAAAGCTAAAGTCCTCTTATAGAGGACTGGGAAGGTTCTTTAACACTGGAGTTTAGTGGGTCATGAACTTTCAGTTCATGACCCACTAAACTCCAATTAACAAGTATTTTGTCAAAATTGGGATGCTCCCCTAAATTCTACTTAAAATCACTCCATCACAGCTAACACAGACTTCGGCAACAATTTATCTTTAAACCAAACAATTCTCGCGGGAACATCATTTAACTTTACCCCCGCCTTATCTAAATTCAACCTTTCCGAAATAGCCAAAATCAAATTATGACTTTGAGCGCGGCGCACCTGTGTAAACTTCTTTTGTAAATATTCCGGACGCCAATACCCAATTATTTCTAATAAATAGCTGCGTCCATCAGGATGCACTAAGCGAAAATCGGGAATCATCACACTTCCAGGAATAGGAATTAAATCAACTTCTCGCTCTAACACCCATTCACTTTTTAATGCATCCCACTTATCAGCAAAAGACGCCTCTAACATACTATCGTAAGGCTTACCTGGTGGATAATGAGACACCAAACCGCACTCAGAATTAAGAGTAAAACGTCCCGTTTTCCAAGTCTCCGTATAAAAATCACGAACTTGCAGCGTCGCCGAAAGACTCCATTTCGTAACATGAAGTAACGCCGGAATTAATTTCGCTATAGCCAACCCATAGCGCGTACTCGCATTAAATAAACTCGTCGGACCATCAATGGTAATTGTAAAACCGTGGTCAGCATCTCCCTCAATATAAGCCATCAATTGAAACAACTTCAAATAGCGAAATAAAAGCTTATATTCTCCTGGAACATTGCGATGAGCATTTAACACTAATTGACTAGCCTTATAAAACACACCCTGCACCTGAGACAAATTATATCGATGCAATAATTCTTCCGGTTTTGGTGCGTCAAAAGCAGTCAAAATTTTATTTTCTGCCAAATCAGCATACAACCCATCTCTCACCTGTTCCGCTAAAACTTCCCGTTCCAACTCTTTACTTAATTCATCAGCAACTTTCCCCAAAGTAACTAACGTTAACTCCCGACTCGGAACAGATTTCGCCGCCAGCGCAAATACCCTTTCTCTTAACATTGGCGGTTCCAGTGGACTCACCACTTCAAACGTGCAAAAACTGCTTTTAAGAATATAAGCTAAACCCCGCTTCACCTTGTAATCAGGAGTATCGCCTTCCAACTCTAACAATTGACGTTCAAGCGCACCTTGAGTTTTGCCTACCGCCTCTTGAAAACTACTAATAATTTCCTTCGCTAATTCTATAGTTTTCTCATCAAGCTTCAGTCGCTTCGGAATAATCTCTTCTCCATTTTGGCGATGAGCAAGTAAATCAGTTGGTAACATTGCGATTTTGGATTTTGGATTATATTTTTTATCTCACGCAGAGAGAAGTCTGAGCGGCGGCTTCCGCCGAGCCTCCTCCGGAGGAGCTTCGCTAACAGAACTTCGGTGGGCGCAGAGGCGCAGAGGAGAATATGAAGTTTAAAATAGAATAAACTTAGAAAATATCCTCAGAATCATTTTCCTTTTTAACTTTATTCTCTACAGAATAATTAATTTCTAACTGTTCCGCAGCACGATAACTTTTTTGTTCTCCACTTCCATAAATAACTTGTAAATTCCCTCTTCTGTCTTTCTTTTCTTCGCGTCCTTGGCGTTTTGGTGGTTCGTTACTTTTCACCCCCCTCCTCCGCGCCGAAGTTCTTTCCTCCGTCGTATCCTCCGCCACCACCTCATACAAAATCGCCTGTTTATTACTCTCTTTTCCCTTCCTTAAAACCCTACCCAATCTTTGAATATACTCCCTAGCTGAACCAGTCCCCGATAAAATAATCGCCACAGAAGCCGCAGGTACATCAACCCCTTCATTCAAGACATGAGAAGCAACCAAACTTCTATACTCACCTTCCCGAAATTTAGTTAAAATTTCATGGCGTTCTTTCACTGGGGTTTGATGCGTAATCGCCGGAATTAAAAATTCCTGAGAAATACGATAAACCGTCGCATTATCAGCAGTAAAAATCAAAACCCTCTCTGGATAATGTTCAGTTAACAAATTCACTAAAATTCTTAACTTTCCATCTGTACCTAAAGCGATTTCTTTCGCTTCTCGGTGCGCTAACATTGCTCGTCTTCCGGCTTGCGATCGCGCACTCACTTGTACAAATCTCTGCCAACCTTGTATACTCCCCAAAGAAATCTTTGATTGCTGCAAAAAATCATTGCGAATTTTAATTAGCTCGTTGTATCTTTCCCGCTCATGCTGTGATAATTTCACCTTAATTTGCACTATTTCATGTTCTGCTAACGCCTTCCCTGCTAACTCCTCAGCTCGTTTGCGGTATACTTCCTTACCAATGAGAATATTTAAATCCGCGTGTTTCCCATCAGTCCGTTCCGGAGTCGCAGAAAGTCCTAACCGATAGGGTGCGATCGCGTATTCAGCAATTACCCGATTAAAATCTGTCGGTAGGTGATGACACTCATCAAAAATTACCAACGCATACTGATTTCCCAAAGCTTCCGCGTGAATAGCCGCACTATCATAAGTTGCAACCAATATCGGCGTTTTATCGCGCGAACCACCCCCAAGCAACCCCACCTCCACATCCGGAAACGCCGCCACAAGATGCGCATACCACTGATGCATTAAATCTAACGTCGGTACTACAATCAACGTACTGCGCGGCGTTGCTTCCATCGCCATTTGTGCTAGATATGTCTTTCCCGCAGCCGTAGGAAGCACTACTACCCCTTGTCTACCCGCCAGTTTCCAAGCAGTCAGCGCCTCACTTTGATGGGGGTAGGGTTCCATTACCAAACTAGAAGTTAATTCTAAGGGATAAAACGCTTTCGCCTCGTCAATAAAATAAGTTTCTTCCGCTTGTAGTGCTTCCACCAAAGGACGATATTGAATCGCCGGAATGCGGAATTTTTCCACTCTATCATCCCACGTCGCAAAGTCCATCCAGGCTTTGCCGCGTGGTGGTGGATGCAAAATTAATGTGCCACGATCAAAGGTTAATGTGGGGGTGCGAGCCATTTTCGCGCTTTTTCAGGGATTAGGGATTAGGGAGTAGGGAGTAGGGAGTAGGGATTAGGGAGTAGGGATTAGGGGGTTTAGATTTTAGATAAATCCAAAATCTAAAATCTAAAATTACTAGCCTCTAGCCTCTAGCCCCTAGTCCCTAGTCCCTACTCCCCACTCCCCACTCCCTACTCCCTTACTAAAGGTAGCTTAAAACGTACATGATGAATCCGAATAATGCTGACAAACAACAATTAGATGTATTTGTCAATCAATTAATTTCTCACTGGCAAAAAACTCCCAGTCTTTTCGATTCCTATCCAGCACAGCGACAGCGTTTTCTGCTTCACCGCTTGCAATTACAGGCACGATTTATCTTGATAATCGGCTTAACAGTAATTGCTTTTTTCTCGTGGGTAAATGTGCAAGCAGCCGGGAAACTCTCCGCTTTAAAAATTGGTATTTTTGTCGAATTGATTATCGGGATTTGCTGCTATATTTGTAATACTCAATTTGGTCGCCGTTACCCTCACTTTATCTTTTTAACTCTCTGCTGGTCTGTTACTTGTTTTGTCCAAATCGGCACCGCTTGGCTATTTAATAACGTCGAGCCAAGAACTGGGATTTGGACTTTGATGTTTCTCACTCAGGCGACCATGATTCCCGTAATATGGCGTCTGCATTTAGTATCCCAAATCGGGACTATTCTTTGCTATTTTAGCTTATACGCTCTGTTTCAGCCGATATTAAAATATCCATTTACTTATTACGTTGAACAAGGTATATATTTATTTTGGGCTTGTATAATCTGCAATTTTTCAGTATATTTGTACGAAAAGTTACGCAATAATGAATTCAATGCTCGTAAAGAACTGGAAGCTGCTCAAGAAAAGTCAGAACGGCTTTTATTAAATATTTTGCCAGAAATGATTGCAGAACAATTAAAACAGCAACAGACTACTATTGCTGACAGTTTTCACGAAGTTTCGGTTCTTTTTGCCGATATTGTCGGATTTACAGAACTTTCTAGCCACATCTCCCCGCAAAACTTAGTTGAGTTATTAAATGAAATATTTACAATTTTCGATAAATTAGCAGAACGTCACGGAGTCGAAAAAATCAAGACGATTGGCGATGCTTATATGGCTGTTGCTGGCTTACCAATTCAACGCAGTGACCATGCACAAGCTATAGCTATGATGGCGCTAGATATGCAACAGGCTATATCTATATTTAACCAAGAAAGAAATCTATCATTTCATATTCGTATTGGCATTAGTACTGGCCCTGTGGTAGCAGGAGTAATTGGGCTAAAAAAGTTTGCTTATGACCTTTGGGGAGATACGGTAAACACTGCAAGCAGAATGGAATCTCACGGCTTGGCTGGTTGTATCCAAGTTTGTGAATCAAGTTATCTGCATCTCAAAGATAAATTTATGTTAGAAAAACGAGGATTGATTAAAATTAAAGGGAAAGGAGAAATGATGACTTATTTGCTCAAAGGAGTAATTACTAAAAGTTAATCAGTGTTTATTGTTTGATTAAAAATTTAAAAAATATTTATATCAATATGACTTGAAAATAGGGAGTGGGGAGTAGGGAGTAGGAAGTGGGGAAAAGCCTATTTTCATGGTTCTGGTGTACGCAGTTCATAATGGCTATTTAGTAATTTATGCTAAAAAAGTTATGTGATAAAAATGTAAGGATTGGGTATCTCTGGCTTTGACTACTTAAATTTACTACTTTAGATAGATATGCAGCAAATAACTATCTGTTGTGCCTTTATCCGATGCACAATAGGTGTGGAATAATCACATTTTCTGGACAAATGTACTTTCAGCTAGCTGCACGAAAGGAGAACCCATTTTGAAAGCAATTCGCTTCCATCTCAAGCCTTATGCTGTCGCAGTGTTGGCTGTTGGTAGCTCTTTGCTACTGGCTTTGTTACTAGAGCCACTATTTAAGCCAACTATTTTTCCTCTGTTTTTTGCTGCTGTGGCGATTAGTGCTTGGTATGGTGGCATTTTACCAGGGCTGCTTGCTACCACTTTATCTTGTTTCGCTATTAGCTACTTTTTCTTAAACCCAGTATTTTCACCGGTGGTGCATGGTGTAGAAAATCTTTTACAGTTCAGCGTTTTTCTGTTGGTGACAGCGCTGATTAGTTCGCTGAACTTAAAGTTACGTAATGCCAACCAGCGTCTAGAGTTGAGTATGCAGCAGCTGATGGCAAGTGAAGCGCGATTTAGACGGTTGGCAGACTCTAACATCATTGGCGTGATTGTAGCCGATTTCAACGGTATGATTGTTGAGGCAAACGATGCCTTTTTGGAAATGGTGGGTTATTCACGGCAGGATCTGCTAAGTGGACGGGTACGATGGCGGGATATGACACCAAAAGAATATCTGGAAGTAAGCGATCGCTCTATTGCCGAACTCAGAGAAAAAGGGGTATGTGCAACCTTTGAGAAAGAATACATCCGTAAAGATGGTAGTCGCGTCCCCATCTTACAGCGTTATGCGTTATTAGAAGACAATCACGAGCAAGTAATTGGTTTTGTAATTGACTTGAGCGAACGCAAACAAACAGAATTTGCGCTCAAAAAAAGCGAAGAACGCTATCGTGCTTTATTAGAACAAAGTTCAGAGGGTATTTGGTGTTTTGAATTGGAAGTACCGGCTTGCTTAGAGTGTCCAGAAGATGAGCTAATTCAGCATTTTTACGAGTACGCCTACTTGAGAGATTGTAATGATGTGATGGCACAGATGTATGGCTTTTCTCGTGCTGAAGAAATTATTGGGACTAGGTTAGAAGAATTTAACCCGCCTTCAAATCCACGTAATATTGAATATTTGCGTCATTTTATTCGTTCTGGCTACCGTCTCGTTGATGCCGAATCCCATGAAATAGATAGATATGGTAATTCTAAATACTTCTTGAATAATTTGGTTGGCATTGTCGAAAATGGCGTTTTCGTGAGAGCGTGGGGAACACAACGGGACATTACAGAACGCAAGCGGGTAGAAGATGCCTTACGAGAAAGTGAGAGTAGATTTCGTGCCTTGGCTGATTCGACAATTGAAGGTGTTGTCATTCACGAAAACGAAAAAGTTCTAGATGCAAACCCCGCCTTTGCCAAAATCTTTGGCTATGATTTTCATGAAGTAATTGGCAAGTCGGGAGCGGACTTTTTAACACCAGAATCGCACAAAATAGCACAGTATAATTTTAAAATTGCTGATGGTAAGCCTTATGAATTAACTGGAATCAAGAAAGATGGAACACATATTATTTTAGAAGTAGTGGGGAGAAAATGCATATACCAGGGTCGGAGTGTGCGAGTGACTGTGGTACGGGATATTACAGAACGCAAGCGGACGGAAATAGCACTGCGAGAAAGCGAGAAGCGATTTCGACGGTTGGTAGAATCAAATATATTTGGTGTTGCTTGCGGTGATTTAAAGGGTGGTCTTTACTACGCCAATGACTATTTTCTCAACATGATCGGCTATAGCCGTGAAGAATTGCTTTCGGGGCAAGTACGCTGGAATAAAATTACACCACCGGAATACCAACTATTGGACGCACAAGCAATAGAAGAAGTCAAGAGGCATGGATTAATCACTCCCTTTGAAAAAGAATATATTCGCAAAGATGGTAGCCGCGTCCCTATTTTCATCGGTGGTGCATTGTTACAGGAACCAGAACAGCAACAACAAGAGACAATTGTATTTTGTCTGGATATCAGTGAACGAGAAGCCGCGCTACGCGATCGCAAACGAGCAGAGGAAGCACTACGCCAACGAGAAGAAGAACTGCGCTTAATTACAAATGCTGTACCAGTTTTTATTTCCTACGTCGATGCCCAGCAACGCTATCGCTTTAATAATAAAAGATATGAAGATTGGTATGGAATTCCTGCTTCAGAAATTAATGGTAAACACATTAAAGAAGTGATGGGCGAATCAGCTTATCAGTCAGTTCGTCCCTATGTAGAAGCGGTATTAAGAGGAGAACAAATAACTTACGAAACCCAAATACTCAGCAAAGACGGTGGAAGCCGTTACTTGAATATTTCTTACGTTCCCCAATTTTATCCAGGAGGAGAAGTAGAAGGATTTGTTGCCCTCATCAGTGATATTACGGAGCGCAAACTCACCGAACAAGAACGGGAACAGCTGCTAGCAAACGAAAAAATAGCACGCACCGAAGCAGAAACCGCGAACCGCTTGAAAGATGAATTTTTAGCCACTCTTTCCCACGAACTCCGTACCCCCCTAAACGCTATGCTGGGGTGGACGCAGCTACTACGAAGCCGCAAATTTGATGAATCGATCACAACCCGCGCCCTAGAAACACTTGACCGCAACACCAAATCTCTGACAACATTGATTGAAGATATTTTGGATGTATCGCGGATTGTGCGGGGTACACTCCACCTAAATCTACGTCCGGTACAACTTGCATCAGTAGTCGAAGCAGCCTTAGATACCGTGCGTCCAGCAGCTGTGGCTAAAGAAATTCATCTCGAATGCAGATTCGATCCAGCGGTAGGAGTAGTGATTGCCGATGGTAATCGCTTGCAACAAGTAGTGTGGAATTTACTTGCCAACGCCGTTAAATTTACACCTGTAGGGGGAAGGGTGGAAGTGGAAATAGAACGCAGAGATAGCGGTGTGCAACTTCGCGTGAGTGATACAGGAGAAGGAATTCCTGCCAACTTCTTACCTTATGTATTTGAGCGCTTCCGCCAAGCTGATAGTTCCAGCACGCGATCGCATGGTGGACTCGGATTAGGGTTAGCAATTGTACGGCATTTGGTAGAATTGCATGGCGGTACAGTTACTGCTCAAAGCCAGGGAATAGGAGAAGGAGCAACATTTATAGTCAATCTGCCCATGAAAGCCGTTGAGGTAGAGATAAATCAATCAGAACAGCTTTTACCAATTCTGAGAACAGATGAAGTAGCCGATAACCATATTCCAACTCTGGAAGGATTGCGGGTGCTTGTCGTCGATGATGAAGCAGATACCCGTGAATTGCTAATCACTATGTTAGGAGAATATGGGGCAGAAGTGATAGCAGTTGCATCAGTAGCTGAAGCATTAGATACCCTGACTCACTTTCGTCCAGATGTACTCGTCAGTGATATTGGTATGCCCGAAGAAGATGGTTATACACTTATTCGGAGAGTGCGATCGCTCCCTCAAAAACAAGGTGGAAGTACTCCCGCAGTAGCGCTAACAGCCCATGCTAGGGCAGAAGATAGGACAAAAGCACTGTTAGCAGGTTTTCAATTGCACGTTCCCAAACCAGTTAACCCCACCGAATTAGTAGTGGTAGTTGCTAATCTTGCTGAGCGCACATGATAGCGATATAGCAAGGCTTCCAGAAAAATAGTGCTTTCTATTTTTCTGGAAGCTTTTGAACTATGTTATGATTAGATGACAGAGAGTTATTTTCGGCTATGTGACTTAAACTCTATAGACGCCTCTCCGAATCTAAATCTCTACATCTTTTATGATTTGGAGGCGTTCTATCTTATATCTTGCACCTTTACGCATAAACCACAAAGAGAACAATACGGGAGCAATTCAATTTACAGCTTTATTTTCAGTCCTCTTCTAGAGGACTTATGCTGTTAGCCTTGGGTTTACAACCCAAGCAGATGTAAGCTTAGTTATTTTTGTGATGTGCTACATCGCGCTTTGGAATATGTCAACTGTGTGAAATTGTGTTGGCAATAGTTCTGAAATTTTATTGGCTCAACTAGAAGAAACCGGGTTTTTCCTCAAAATTGTGAATACTGAATCGGTGTTCTAGGAGTAGATAAGCGCGAAGATACTGTTGGCGAATTCATGAAAACCGCATTCTTGCATTAGGGTGAGTTATCACACATTAAAGGTTCTGGTTAATTCCGGCAATTAGCGAACAGTCACACCAGCGCCCAAGCGTTTGAGCCACTCTAGTTTTTTCCTGATTTGAGGTTAATTTTTTATGCTTAACAGTCCTTTGCGTGAAGAACCTCGTAACCAGCGAGCGCCTGTAATTCGTTCAACTAATGATTTTGTTCTCTTAGAATGGCTAAAGTCAAATGGTCGCCTAATAGAGCGTGAACCTCAAGAACAATCTGAGTATCTAAATGAAGTAGAAGAAATGTCAGAACTGATAGCGGTTGATGATATCGCTTACGAACTTGACGATGACGACACTAATACAGATTTAGAGGACTAGGGCGTGTTTTCAAACTCTCTTTACACTTTTCGCGCTGTGTTGGGATCCCCCTAAATCCCCCTTAAAAAGGGGGACTTTGAAAAGATTTCCCCCCCCTTTTTAAGGGGGGTAGGGGGGGATCTCACAGTTTGAAAACACGCCCTAGTACACATGGGTAGGGGCAATTCATGAATTGCCCCTACGACACTCTGTACTTCACTAGTCATTAGTCATTAGTCATTAGTCATTAGTCATTAGTCATTGGATTTTCCCAATGCCCAATGCCCAATCGCTTCGCTTAATTAAAAATTAAGAATTAAAAATTAAAAATTGAATTGATTTGATTTCATTTTTAATTTTTCATTTTTAATTTTTAATTCCCGAAGGGTTGCCCAATGCCCAATGCCTAATGCCCTATTTTCAAAGCAAGTCTAATTTAGAGGATACCCCAAAAGTTAAGAAAGCCTTGACCGGAAAAGACTTCAATCAAAACGACGGCTAAAAAGCCAATCATCGCTAGACGTCCATTCCAAATTTCGCTCTGAGGAGTAAAGCCCCAGCGCCAAGTATTGCGATCATCCAGAACCGGGGGGGTGACTTTTGTGGTGTTAGACATAGTTATTACTCCAAGCTTTTGGA
The DNA here is from genome assembly GCA_051861145.1 of Nostocaceae cyanobacterium. GTDB lineage: Bacteria > Cyanobacteriota > Cyanobacteriia > Cyanobacteriales > Nostocaceae > JBHYDF01. The sequence continues at coordinate 10,709 of JBHYDF010000103.1, read as the reverse complement.
TTGTAACAGTTTGTTACTGCTACATGTGAACTAATGTAACAGGTATTTATCAAAATGCAACAAGTGTTTTTGTAGTAGTGGGCACGTGAGTAGGAATGAAATTGAGTCGAGAGAGATTAAAAATAGAGCAATAAGACTCTCAAGCTTTGATTATTTCGTTAAATTATCGCGTAGTCAAAACCTCTAACTCGTAGGAATTTCTGGGGTTTATTGTAATTTTTCGCGCACATCTTAGATTAAATCCCTCTAACAGTCAATGTTATTTTTGAGAAATTAGTTTATACTCCTTAACAGATTACACAAAGCTAGGTGAAATACATGGCTGACATTGTTGATACTGCTGTTAATGCTGGTTCTTTCAGCACCCTAGTTGCTGCAATCAAGGCTGCCAATTTGGTAGATACTCTCAAAGGCACTGGTCCATTCACTGTCTTTGCTCCTACTGATGAGGCGTTTGCTAAGCTTCCCGAAGGCACAGTAGACGCATTGCTTAAGGACATTCCAAAACTCAAGAAAATCCTGACATATCATGTCGTTTCAGGCAAGGTGATGTCGGCTGATGTGGTTAAGCTGAAATCAGCTAAAACGGTTGAAGGTTCAGATGTGAAAATTGACGCTTCTAAAGGCGTGAAGATAAATGATGCCACAGTTGCAACACCAGATGTTGCTGCTGATAACGGTGTTATCCATGTCATCGACACAGTGTTGATTCCTGCATAAGCAAACACTCAGATAGCGAATACTATCTTTGCGGCAATGGCTACTTATCCCTCTCTGAAGAAACACATAAGTGTTTCTTTCCTGAGTAGCGGGTAGTGTGCCAACCGTGAGCCTGCTTCTTACGAAACAGAAATGTTTCGTAAGAAGAGGATTATTAGCAGGAGATGAATGCGTAAGAATTCCACAAATTCTTTACCAATACCGCGATTTGCACCAGTTACCAGGGCTGCTACACCTTAAATTTTCAGATGTATTTGTCCTTTTTTCCTCAAGCAACTCCGCCGTTGACGCGAATATTTTGCCCTGTTATCCATCGTGCTTCATCGCTGGCAATAAAAGCTACCACATCGGCAATGTCTTCTACTTCTCCTAATCTTGCAAATGCTGATGCTTGTGCCAAGCGATTAATTTGTTCTTCTGTTTTATCCTGCTTAAAAAGTTCCGTATCCGTGGGGCCGGGTGAAATAACGTTAACTGTAATATTCTTGCTGCCTAATTCTTTCGCCACTATCCGCGTGATTTGTTCCACAGCACCTTTAGTTGCTGCATAAGCGCTGTAGGTAGGCAACATCATAGCCGTTGTTGTTGAGGAAAAGTTGATAATGCGTCCGCCTTCTTCCATGCGTTGTGCAGCTTGTTGACAAGCAAAATACGTACCTTTAACATTAATTGCAAAAACTTTATCAAAGTCTTCTTCTGTGACATCAGTGATTGGCTTGTAAACTATAATTCCGGCATTATTTACCAAAATATCTACTTTCCCAAAGCTTTCAATTGTTTGATCAAAAAGCTTCTGGATGTCAGTCAACTTGCTAACATCCGCTTGTATAGCTAATGCTTTTCCTCCTAGTTCTTTAATTGTTGCTACTACAGACTCTGCCTTCTCTATATTTCCAGCATAGTTAACAATAACTGACGCACCCTTACCAGCTAATTTGAGAGCGATCGCTCGTCCAATTCCCCGTGATGCTCCCGTCACTATTGCTACTTTTCCTGCTAAAGATGTCATAAAAATTCTTACTTAGAAACAAAAATAAACCAAAATAAAAAGGGCTTTCCGTAGTAGAGTTATTGTTTACCAAAACTACAACGTCTACGTCAGACAAAGCCCATGCCAGATATATTAGCACTGTTGGAATGCTTGCAAGGATATGTCTGGATGTATTTTTTGGACAAAAAAGCGCTTTAGGGATTTCCAACAAATAAATTATTCAATATTGTGGGGTGGGCATCTTGCCCGCCCAATGTTAGGGGCGGGCAAGATGCCCACCCCACAAGAAGTAGTTAGATATTTTTTTATTGCGGAGTGTTTTTGAGAAATCTCTGCGTCTTCTTCCCTGTTTCATCTTCCTGATCTGCACCGAAAGCGAGGACGGCAATTAAAATGAACATAATGCTTTCTGGTTGCTAAAGTGTCAGACTCTTTGCCATTGCGCGAAAACTATCTCGCCTTAATCGATGAAATTGTCGAAACCACCCTCAAAGGCAAGATTAGCTCTGCTGAGCAAGTGTATCAAATGTTGCTCAAAGGCGTGACGGTTGGGACAGGGGAAATTTTTGAATTGGCGTTGAGCGATCGCCTTAACACCATTCAACAGCAAGTAGACAGCGAAAGGGATGAACTCAAAAAAGCAAAAGCCACCCGCAGTCTGAGAGCTATTAAGACTATTCAAAGTCAATGGCAGCGCGTAGAAGAACAAAACAAAGCCACAGAAGCAATTGCTACCGCAGTTCGAGAAATTACCACAGCTGGAGCAGGGGAGCGTCTTGCTGCTTTTGTGCGAGCGATCGACCCTAACCGTAAGTATCCCTTAAACTTGCAACAAATTCAGCAGTTGTCAAAAGCTTTACAACAATTTGTCCAAGTAGATCCTGATTTGCAGCAAATATCAGAGGGTGTGACTAGGGGAATAGCTACATGGCAGCGACTGCAAGACCACTTGGTAAGCTGGATGTACGAACAAAATCGCGATTCCTTGGGATTTGGTGGCGTACCGGGAGAATCTGGCCCTTGGGCAACTTGGGCAAAGGAAGTAAATAGCGAGTTACCCCAAGCACTGTTTCGCACCTTGGGGATGGAAGAATCTGTAATCGAATTTGCCGAGCAGCATCGTAGCATCACCCTGAGTGACTGGGTGGAAATGATGCTAATTTTACAGTATTTACAAAGGGGATTAGTCCACTGGTTTGACCAACAACCTTATAATGTTAAAGCTGGTTCCAAGTTGTCAATTTCTACATTTTTAACCTTTGCAGTCATCTGGAGTTTATTAGCAAATGGTTTTGTTGAAGGTACAGCTTACGGGAATGCATCGGCGCAGATAATGTTACAAATTTTGCGTACTTTTTCCCAAAGACAGTATTTCCCCTTATATGGTGGGATTTTTGCCTCCTTTTCCGGTAGCTATTTGCGGGATGCACTGAATTATCTAGATGAACCGCTGCGTCGAGCCGAGGGAACCCAAGAAAAAGCGCGAATTTTGACACTTTTAGGCTATTCTGACCGGGCATTAGGGTTATATGATCGTTCTATCAACTTTCATCAACAAGCCTTAGAAATAGCACGCAACGCAGGCGATCGCGCTTGTGAAATAGCCAATCTCAACCATCTTAGCCGTACCTACGTGCAAGAGCAAAGATATGCAGAAGCCATAGACTATAGTCAAAGAGCATTAATTTTAAGTAGACAAACAGGCGACAGAACCGGAGAAGCTTACGCGCTAGTAAACTTAGGCTACAGCGAAGTAATGCAGGCGCAGCAGGAAGAACAAGTCGAACCAGAAATTTATGAAACAGCGATTAATTATTTGCAACAAGGATTAAGGTTATCAGAACAATTAGGTGATGCGCAAAGTAAAGCCTTGTGTTTAAGTAGTTTAGGCATAGCTTATTTAGTAATAGAAGAACCACAAAACGCCATCAAAAATTTAGAAGAAGGTTTTAGAACCGCGCAAATGTCTGGTGATTTGTATTTACAAGGATTAAACTTAGCAAATTTAGCCGAAGCAAATTATAATCTAGCAAATTTTGAAAGAGCAATTTACACAGGTTGTTTAGGAATGTATTTGTTGAATCAAATTGCTTCACAGGAATGGCGTAAACCAGCAGTTTTGCTAACAATTTTGCAAGGGCAAATAGGCGCAGAAACTTTCCAAAATGCATTACAGCAAAATCGTCAGAGAATTATTTCTGTCATTGGTGTAGATGGATATGATTACATCCCGCAATTATTAGAAGAATATAGACGCGAAATGTAAGGTTCAAGTAGAACTCTTGCACTCATGCTATTTTAAAAAAATTAACCACAGATAAACACAGATGAACACAGATTTTATCGCTGTCCATCTGTGTCCACCCCCCTCACTCCCACGCCACTTGCTACAACGCGGGAAACCCGCGCAACGCAGTGGCTCCCCTTACAAGGGACGCCAGTTGCTCAACGGGGGGAACCCCCGCACCGCACTGGCTCGGGAAGACAGAGGAAAAACTTTTATTTATTGTCCATCTGTGGTTAAATCCCAAAAAGACGCGAATTATCGCTTCTAGTCAAGAAAATATGTTTCACGTTGAAAGTAAATTGATATAACTCCTAACTCCTAACTCCTAACTCCTAACTTTTAACTCCTTACCCAAAATACTGCATCAGTATTGACTCTATTTGCACAATACCAATAGGCTTACTCAAACATGCATTAGCACCTGCTGGAAGAATGCAATTACCCATTGTTTGCTTAGACGTAATCACCACCACAGGTAAATCTTGTAAATCAGATTCTTGTCGCATCTTTGTTAATAATTCCCAGCTATCATCTCCTACTAATTCCATATCCAACAAAATTAAATTTGGCTTTTGGTTTCGCACTTCTTCCAAAAAGCCTTTTCCATCAATCCGTTGAACTTGGTAGCCTATTGCTTGAAGATAATCTTGCAAAAGCGTCGCAGCTTGTTCTTCATTCTGCACCAGCAAAATACTTTTAGCCGCAGAAGTTAGAGGTGATGGAGTGATGGATAATCCTGAAGAATCTGTGGAAGTTTTCGAGACATTACTTTGCGTACCCAGATAAGTTGAAGTTATGGCTTGGGATGTTAGTAAAACTCCTCCATAGACGCTTGTAGATGTGTAAAATGCGGCTTCTGGCAAAGTAGGGTGGCTTCCTAAAGGATTAGAGACTCCAAAGTTCGGAAGATTCCCTAGGGAGTGTGTTGTCAAGTCTGTGCTATTAGCTGGTTTCCCGACACTCAGTGACTGATTCTCCCCTTCTCTTAGCTGGGATTGCTCTGGCAAAATCAGTATAAACCGGCTACCTTGTCCCAGAGTTGATTCTACTATCACATCACCACCATGCAAACGCGCTAATTTCTGCGTTAAGGCTAAACCCAAACCTGTGCCTTCATACTGACGATTGAGGCGACTATCAAGCTGTTTAAATGGTTCAAATAAAAATTTAAACTGACTTGGATCAATACCAATACCTGTATCTGAGACTGTAAATGTAATTCCTTGAGGTACTTTTTTCACTTCTAAACATACCATACCCGCTGGAGTGAATTTAATTGCATTAGTAAGCAAATTGAGTAACATTTGCTTAATTCGCCGTTCATCGGCAATGCAAATATCTACTTTTTCGTCAATTTCTGTGACAAGTCTTAACCCCTTTTCCTCAGCGCGATCGCGTACTGTAGAAATGACATCATTACACAATTCTTCCACATTCAATTTAGACAGAAAAAGTTCCTCTTTGCCTGCTTCCACTTTTGACAAATCGAGGATGTCATTAATTAATGCCAGCAGGTGTTCGCCACTGCTGTAAATACAATTTATATACTCTTTTTGTTTATCGTTGAGAGAACCAACTATTTCTTGTTGCAGCAGTTGAGATAATCCCATAATCGCGTTGAGAGGTGTACGTAATTCGTGGCTCATCGTTGCCAAAAATTCGCTTTTTGCCCGACTTCCTCCTTCTGCCGCTTCTTTACTTTCACGTAGTTTTAATTCTGTTTTTTTGCGTTCAGTAATATCCTCAATCATGGCAAGAAAATATTCAGGTTCACCAACTCGGTTCAGAATTAGAGAAATACTTATCTGAGTCCAAACTAAATACTCATTTTTATGTAGAAAACGCCTTTCCATCTCCAGGCGATCACGAATTCCTGATAGCAGTTGTTTATAAAGCTCTAAATCTCCCTGTTGTTTGAAAATATAATCTGTAAAGTGCTTACCGTGTAGTTCTTCTCGGCTGTAACCCAACATGTGACATAACGCTGGATTGGTATCTACAATCCGTGCTTTCATATCTACTAGCCCGATACCGATAGAAGAACGTTCAAAAATCGCTCGAAACTGCGCCTCACTCTGCCGCAGCGCCTCTTGTGCATTAAAGTCATTAGTCATTAGTCATTAGTCAATAGTCATTAGTCAATAGTCATTAGTCATTAGTCATTAGTCATTAGTCAATAGTCATTAGTTATTAGTTATTAGATTTTTCCCCATGCCCAATGCCCAATGCCCCATGCCCAATGCCCAATGCCCAATGCCCCATACCCCATGCCCCATGCCCAATGCCCAATGCCCCATGCCCCATGCCCCATGCCCAATGCCCACTCCCTACTCCCCCTGTGACACAACTACAGGCAGATACCTAAACTATATTTATTCTGCAAAAATTAAGGTAATTGCTTAGAATTGGAGATGGAGCAATGACCGATGGTACCTTGAGAATTGTCTCCTTGATTCCTAGTGGAACTGAGATTTTAGCCGCGCTAGGGTTGACTGATGCAATTGTAGGGCGATCGCACGAGTGTGACTACCCCCCAGAAATTCAAAATCTTCCGGTTTGTACCCAAGCCCGATTGGATTCTAACGCTACTAGTAGCGAAATTGATGATAAAATTCAAAATTTACTGCAAAATGCTCTTAGTATTTACAAAATTAAAATAGACGTTTTAGAGCAATTGCAACCTACTCACATTCTCACCCAAGACCAGTGTGATGTCTGTGCTGTCAGTTTATCTGAAGTGGAAAAGGCTGTCGCCTCACTTACCCACATGCCACCCCAGATTATCTCTTTGCAACCCAATCTTCTCAACGATGTTTGGGCTGACATTGAGCGAGTAGCCAATGTTTTTGGGGTAGACTCAGTGAAAATACTAGAAAATTTAGAGGCGCGTGTAAAAATTGTTGCTCAAAAAGCACAAGGACTTTCCCCTTCAGAAAAGCTGTCTGTAGCCTGTATTGAGTGGACTGACCCTTTGATGGCTGCCGCCAATTGGATACCCGAATTAGTTACCATAGCAGGAGGAGAGCCATTATTTAGCGTCACGGGTAAGTCTTCCCATAAATTGAGATGGGAAAATCTCATTGCCAGCAATCCAGATACTATAATTTTTATGCCCTGCGGCTTTGATTTAAATCGCACTCGCCAAGAAGCCGAGGTGTTAACTCAACATCCAGAGTGGGATAAACTACATGCCAATAAAACTGGCAGAGTCTACATTGTTGATGGTAATTCTTACTTCAACCGTCCGGGACCGCGACTGGTAGATTCAACAGAAATGCTGGCAGAAATTCTGCATCCAGAAATTTTTGATTATGGTTATAAGGGAAAAACTTGGGAACTGTTGTAATGGTTAATGGTTAATGGTTAATGGTTAATGGTTAATAGCCATGAACCATGAACTATGAACCATGAACCACTAAGCTATTGACTTTTGACTACAGTATTGACCCATTCAATTAAGGATCTTAAAGTTGCTGGTAGTGCTGCTTCACTGACTGTGACTGTGTGTTGGCGATCGCTGTCTTCTACCGTTAAGGTATACTGAAAGCGATCGCGCTCTTTGGAAGGAGTGGTTATAGTTGCGGGTAAATTAAAGAAATCAGCAGTTTCCAATAAACAAGGTAGTTGCTTGGCTTCCTCTGGCGCTAGGTTATTCGTATCAACAGTTACTCTTTTGCTTATCCCAGCAAAACCGCCGGTGCGTTCAAGTGAGATTCGCATATCTTCCCTCCGTGATCCAGTCTGAAGTTAAGAGGCGCGGAGTTAGTCATTAGTCATTGGTAAATACAAAGGACAAATGACTAATGACTAATGACTAATGACTAACTTTAGATCACTCCTACCTTATTCCAAGCGTTTTTCACCGCTTTTTGTTCCTGACTTCCTTCGCCATAGAGTTCGCCAGCTACTTTAATTGTTGTATTAGCAGCGCGTTTAAAATTCGCGATGGAACGTAGGCGATCGCGTAAAGTAATGTACCAGATTTTCCCGGCTTTTTCCCAAGCATAACCGCCAATTTCCATCGCTGCTAGATAAAAGGCATAGTTAGGAATACCTGAGTTAATATGCACTCCGCCGTTATCTGCAAAACCAGTATATTTATCTTTCATATGCGCTGGTTGTGGATCTTTACCCAATACAGGGTCATCATAAGCTGTTCCCGGCGCTTTCATGGAACGGATACCCACACCTTTTATATTTGGCGTCAGTAAACCTTCTCCGATAATCCAGTCAGCTTGTTCTGCGGTCTGTTTTTTTACCCACTGTTTTACCAATGAGCCAAAAACGTCAGACATAGACTCATTTAACGCCCCAGATTCACCAAAATATCTCAGATTAGCTTCATACTGGGTAATACCATGCGTTAACTCATGTCCGATAACATCAAGACATTTAGTGAAGCGTTCAAAAATTTCGCCGTCACCATCACCATAAACCATTTGGTCGCCGTTCCAAAAGGCGTTATCATATTTGACACCGTAATGTACGGTAGAGTCTAAACGTAGACCTTTATCATCAATAGAATTACGCTCAAATATCTCATAGAAAAAGTCAAAAGTTAACCCAGCCGCATCGTAAGCTTCATTTACTGCTTCGTCTGTTGTGGGAGGATCACCTTCACCACGCGCTAATATACCGGGGAGTTCTTCAGTATTTTTGGCATTAAAGATAGTGCGGCGCTTCTCGCCAGGAGAAACCGCAAAATTGATAGCACCGACTGCATTTCGCCGTCCCCGAAACTGTGCAGTTACGTTTAATGTATTAAACGCCCAACGGCGCTGTTCTTGGTTGCCATTCACCGCAACGCTTTCTAGCATGTGAGGCGGTACAATACAACAAATGGGGCATCGAGAGTAAATTTGGTGCTGACACCCAAACCCCAAAGATTTTTGATTTTTTCCAGCCATCTTGTGATTTTCTCCTTGTGATTAAATTTAGTAATGGCAAATACTAGTACAAAAAGACAGCTATGCAGTTAGCACTTGTAGTAACAACATCAGCTTTTATGTGTTTTTAACGGTCGGATTATTTCCGCCGCGATGTACTACTTGTAACTACACTGTTGCAATGAGCAGAAGACCTAATCAAAACAGCGAGTATCGTTGTATTTTTAAGGTAAAATTCTCTACTCTGTATTTTCCGCAAGTTCGTTGACAGGTGACAGTACCCCACAGGGTACTTTTATGTTAGGTTGTCGCCTCAAAACACTAGTTGCAGCCTAAATCCTGGCTTCAGTCAGCAACACTCTTTCATATACCCAACGCGTTTATATAATAGTTCCTGTCAAGAATAATTGTGTTATTTTTTACGTTTTTTTAACTAGAAATTTAGTCAATCAACAGCAAATGCCCTAGTTGTCAATAAGTCGGCATTTTTGGCAGAATCGGGAAATAAGGGAATAGGGCATTGGGCATGGGGCATGGGGCATGGGGCATTGGGAATTGGGAATTGGGAATTGGGAATTGGGAATTGGGAATTGGGAATTGGGAATTCAAAATTGGTTTTCTTACCGATGCCTCATGCCCCATGCCCCATGCCCCATGCCCTATGCCCAATGCCCCATGCCCAATGCCCTATGCCCATTCCCTACCAGCGCGAAACGATAGGAATGGCAGAAATGAGAGATTTGGGATGGGTGTCAAACGATAATTTCGCTTCTAAGGGTGCAGGAATACCCCAAAACAACCCAAAAACTGATGAACAACTGCTTGATGCTTATTCCCAAGCTGTTATCAATGTAGTGGAAAAAGTCAGTCCTACGGTTGTGAATATCGATGTACAAAGATGGCTGACAGGACGTAACCGCAATTATCAACCTTTAGCGCAAGAGGTACGTGGTAATGGCTCTGGGTTTATTTTCACACCGGATGGTTACATCCTGACTAATAGCCATGTAGTGCATGATGCTTCTAAAATCATGGTAACTCTTTCTGATGGTCGTAGTTACAATGCAGAGATGATTGGCGAAGATCCAGATACAGATGTGGCGGTGATTAGAATTCATGCGCCAAACTTGGTTGCAGCACGTTTGGGAAATTCCCAATCATTACGAGTTGGTCAATTAGCGATCGCGATCGGTCATCCTTACGGTTTCCAAACCACTGTCACCACAGGGGTAATCAGCGCTTTGGGACGTTCATTTAAATCTCGTTCTGGTAAGCTGATTGAAAATATTATCCAGACTGATGCGGCTTTAAACCCTGGTAACTCTGGCGGGCCGTTGGTTACTTCTCACGGAGAAGTCATCGGTATTAATACAGCTATAGTTATGGCTGCACAAGGTATCTGCTTCGCCATACCCATCAATACCGCCAAGATACTTATCCCAGCCTTAATGAGATATGGTCAAGTTCGGCGTGCTTACATCGGTATTGGCGGACAAAACGTACAGATTTCCCGCCGGATCATGTTATTCAATGAATTAGCGGTGGACTCCGGCATTTTCATTATGTACGTTGAACCAAATAGTCCCGCAGAAAAAGCCGGTTTGCGAGAAGGAGATGTGATTGTAGGCTTCAATAATCTACCTTTGAGCAGTATCGAAGACTTGCAGAAACTTTTAACTTCCGAACATATTGGAGTGCGATCGCAATTAACCATTCTGCGTAACAATCGCAAATTCACGCTAAATATTCTACCCGAAGAGTCACCAAATCGGGTTAATGGTTAATGGTTAATGGTTAATGGTTAATGGTTAATGGTTAATGGTTA
>JBHYDF010000102.1:0-28622 GCA_051861145.1 Nostocaceae cyanobacterium | reverse complement strand
GGTTAATGGTTAATGGTTAATGGTTAATGGTTAATGGTTAATGGTTAATGGTTTTGTTCTATTAACTATTAACTATTAACTATTAACTATTAACTATTAACTATTAACTATTTTTCAATTTTCTGGAACATGATAGCCATCTCAGTGTGCAAACTCTGCCAATAACCAAAAATTGCGTAGAAAATAAATTTGTAGGAAGTCAGTGCTTTCCTTAATTTGACAGACTCAAACACCACGTTAACCGTACCATCTACAAGACGTTGATACTCGTTCCAAGCACGAGTGTTTAAGCCAAACCAGGGTATATCGTGATAAGCTCGGTTGAAGAAATGGATAGGTTTCCACCCTTGATTAATTCCCAGAGATTCTAGGACTGTACGGGTGTAAATATGAAGGTGATATGGAACATGCACCGAGTTATAGTAATCAGATAAATTGGGTTGGGATAAGTCAATATTGGCTGCGTTTGGTGTGCCAATTAAAATGTAACCACCAGGCGCGAGAAGAGAGTTTAATTCAGACAATAAAGCATTTGGATCTTCAACGTGTTCGATGACATCTTGGAGTAAGATGTAATCGAATGGGGCTTGTTGGAGAGTTGCGCGATCGCCAAAGCTTTCTTGAGAAGCATAAGGGTCATAACCATAACAATTGGTAAAGCCTTTTTCTCGCAAATAGTTGATAAACAAACCATTTGCGCAGCCATAATCAAGTAGCGAGTGATTCTTAGAAAAACCATGCCTTGTTAGTTGTCGGCATAGATTTCCATATAAAGCCTGTAAAGGCAATGTCATTATAGCTTGGGAAAAAGGATATTTTGCGTAGTAATGTGCAAGATTGACTATATCTAAACAATGAATTGTCTGACATTTGGGACATCGCCAAACCTGGAATTTTTCATTCCTAAAAGCTCTAACATTACAGGAAAAAGTTGTAAATGCTGATTCTTGATTTTCATCAATATGATAATCACAAATTATGCATTGTACACGTTTTTGATTTGTGCTTATATTAATTTTTTGAGACAATGTAGAATTATCACGCAAAGCAGGATAGCAGGAATTCCCTATCATATTTTTTTCACTCCATTCGATATCAAAAAGTGATGAGTTAGGAGTGAGGAGTTATGAATTATGAATTGAATAGAGTGCCTTGAACTAAAGTTCAGGCTTAAAGCTTAAACCCGTTAAAACGGGTTAAAACCTATTATCAGCTAAAGCACATTTAATTTACACATTTAAATTTTTTCAAATTCTTGTGGGGTGGGCATCTTGCCCGCCCAGATTATGCAAGTTAAATGTGGAACAGCTTATTTAGTAAGCTTTAGCTTACTTCAGCTATCAGCCCGAAATTTATTTCCGGGCTAACTCCTAACTCCTAATTCCTAACTCCTAACTCTTCCTACACAACACTCAGAAAACCATTTTGAATTAAGTAAGCAGAATAGGTCATAAACAATTGTGCATCCATTGGTGGACAAACTATGCCACTACCTGCAAGTGCATTTAGCGTCGCCTCGCAACTAATAATTGGTCTTCTGGTTTGGAAATACAAATCTGGGATAGTTATTTGTTCTTCTGACCATTTTTCTAACAAGAAAGGTCGTAATGTATATAAAGGATTGTCAGCAGAAGAGACATTGTTAAGTAACTGTGCTTGCCACTGTTCATAAGGAATCATTTGAATGGGAAAACCTAAAGAATGCAACCATTCAACTAATGCAGTTAAAGGAACAGGTTCGGGATGTTGTAAGTGAAAAGCTTTCCCTAATGATTCTTTTTGCCTAGATAGATAAACAATGGCTTTGCTGACATAATCCACAGGTGATGCATCCAACATATAATCTACATTTGGAAAACATCCCATTTGCAGACAGCCTTTAATCACTAAATTGATAAAATCATCAGTGTTGCATACACCTGTATTGCTATCTCCGGCTATTAAAGGTGGTCTGTGAATAGTAACAGGAAGTCCTCTATCACGAGCAATTGTGACTAATTTTTCAGCTACCCATTTAGTTTGAGAGTAGCCAAGAAAAATTCCTTGCCAATGTTCAAAACTATCATCTTCTTTTACTAATTTACCAGCATAAAAAGGTGATTCAAAAACCGCCACGCTGGAAATGTAATGCACTGGCTTGACTTTGAAAAGACTTGCCATGCGCAAAACTTCTTGAGTTCCTAAAACATTAGGATTTTTTAATGCTGAATATGGATAAACATAATTCAGCATTGCCCCACTATGATAAATGCTATCAAGATTAGCAGCTAGCATTTCAAAGCCTTCTTTGCTAATCCCTAATAATGGCTGAGATAAATCTCCAATTACTGGGATAACTCTAGAACTAAATTCTTCATCCCAAAGAGTATAAGCTTGCAAGTTTTTCTTTAGCTTTTGCTTACCTTCATCTGGATTAGCAGCACGTACTAAGCAATAAATATCAGCATTAGTTTGCTGTAGTAATTCATAGATTAAAAAAGCTCCCAAAAACCCAGTACCGCCAGTTAAAAAGACGTTATCAGGTTCATCTTTAAACTCAAAAGATGTAGATGTAGGACAGATATTTGGATCGAGAACAGCTTCAGCGTTTAAATCGAGAATCGGGGTTGTTGTTTGACTGTGAGTATCTTCAACATCTGCGTCTAAATCTTCTGATTCTTCGGCTAAACGCTGGGAAAGTGCTGCAATAGTTGGATAATGCCAAAGCAGCATTGGAGACACTTTAAATCCCAGCATCTTTTCTGCTTTCGTAACCAGAAGCATTGCTTGGGTAGAATCTAAACCGTAGCTGTCCAAAGTCTGGTAAATATCTACTTGGTCAGGTTTGACTTTTAATACTTCAGCAAGATTAGATAGTAACCAAATTTGAATTTCTTCTGCTGTTAAAGACTGTTTTGAAATCATGATATCTGCACTTAAATTGTAGAGTGATTTGGACAATATTGACTGTAGTAATTGGAGATTTGCAAACCTTGCATTTTCAAGCTTTGAATGCGGTATAAAAATGCAGAACCAATCATGATATGGTTAGCCACATCAACTACTCGACGATTATTTGGTTCTGATAAATAGGAACCTTGTACCCAATTATTGAAACTACCTATTGCTGGACCACACCAAATTTGATAATCAACTTCTCGACCTTTTTCGCCAGAATTAGACCAACGAGAAGACAATCCTAAATACCAGCGAAAAATTAAAGCCATTTTCAGTTTAGGATTGTTAACTGCTTTCCCCAATTTTTCTGGATTTTTTTGGGACAAATAAGCTACAGTTTCTTCCCAAACTTGAGCAAGACTCTTGCGGAAAACTTGTTTTTCTAATTTCTCTCTTTCCTGGCTCGGAATCTCTTCAACAGAGTTATAGTTTCTATATATCTCATACAATTTTTGAGCGCGAAGAGGGAACATAGTTCCTCGTTTGAGGACTTGTAATTTTACCCCCATTTCAAACATATCCGCAGCCGGGGCCATCATCACATCAGCCATGTCTGCTTGTGCTAACAATTGCTTGGTATGCTGACAACTTCCGGCTTCAATACATGATTGATTAATTGAACCAGTCACCACATAAGCAGCACCCATCATAAAAGCAGCTAAGGCTGATTGTGGCGTAGCAATTCCGCCTGCTACTCCTACTCGAATCGGTTTTTCATAACAATATTGGGCTTGAATTTCATCCCTCAAAGCCATAATTGAAGGTAACAGACAAACCAAAGGACGATTATCTGTATGACCACCAGAATCAGCTTCTACTGTAATATCATCAGCAAGGGGAATTTTTGTGGCTAAATTCGCCTGTAACTCACTGATTAATCCTTGCGCAACCAGTTCCTTAAGCATTTTGATTGGCGCTGGTTGCATAAATTTGCTAGCAACTTCTCGACGGGAAATTTTAGCAATGACTTTGTTTTTTATTTCAATTTCATTGGCTGAATTTACACCTAATCCCGCAGCGCGATAATAAACAATGTTGGGAGTTAAGTCTAAAAATGCAGAAGCTTCTACAGTTCTTACCCCATATTTGAGATATAAATCCACTGCACCGCGTTCAATCGCAGGTTCATTAGGACTGTGAATTAAATTAAAAGCATAGGGACCATGAGGTAAAGCTTGTTGAATTCGATTAATAGCTGATTCCAAACGATTTGGAGTTAAACCACCTGCACCAAAAGAACTTAAAATTCTCTCTTTTCCTAGAGCAATAATCATTTCTTCAGATGCAATACCACCAGCCATTGCACCAGTAGCATAGGCGTATTTCACATTATGAAAGGAGAGAAAATTTGGATCACCCAATTGTTGCAAATTTATGGGTGGAACAGCTATTAAAAGTTCGGCTTGTCCTGTTTTACCATTATCACCAAAAGACAAATAACCGTCGTTACTAACACCAATTTTCCCACCAACTCTAACAATGTAACAAGGTTTATCTAAAGCTAGGAGTTTATCTTTTATAGTTGCGGCTTCAAAAGCTACGCAATCTAAAGAACCTTTCCATACCTGATTGAAATTGTAAGAAGAACCAAAAAAGGCAAGACCATTATCGTGTTTATTCAGCACCGTATCTACAGTTGTCACAGATTTTAACCCCTGAATTATCAGCATTAGTAAGAATGAAGAGTTAGGAGTTAGGAGTTAGGAGTTAGGAGTTAGGAGTTAATAGGTATGAATTGATACTTATTTCATGACTCAAAGATTAAGCAATCACACTTTATAACTCCTCACTCCTCACTCCTCACTCCTAACTCCTCACTCCCAACTCCTAACCCCAACTTATTCACTCAACAAATTTTCAGCGCAAACTATTTGTAATTGAATCAGTTCGCTGATTTGCTTGCTAAATTCATGACGAGATTTTAAGAAGGCTGCATGAGTTTTATGAACCATCAAGTTATTGACATTCAACTTTTGATAATGAGGCTTTCTTAAACCTGAGAAATTGAATGTATAACCTGATTCATGAATAATAATAGGTGAATGGCTAATGGATTGAGAATTTTTCTGAGGCGTGGCGGTTAACTCTAATAATTCTACTTCTTCTCTTGGCTCTAAGCTGTTATTAATGATATTTTTCATTGAAACTTCCTCTTGCTGAGTCTGTGATGAAGGGATAGGATGATAATTACTGCCACTGTTGAGAATATTGCTCTGAGCCTGAGATTTTTTTGAATCTGAATGAAGATTAATTTTTGTAGCCAGGTTGCGGAAGAGTTGTTTGTTTTCTTCAGTCAAGATTTTGGCAGTAAAACTTTTACCACCCAAGGTAACTTTTCTAAGCGTTAGTTTCGCTTTTTTACTAGTTTCTGTAGCCTGACTATACAATGGTGATAAATCAACAGAAACTTGATGACTAACGAGTTTTGCTAATGCTTTGACAATCCCGCTATGGTCATCTAAACCTCTTCTATTTAGAGGTACGGTAATATGTTCTTTATTACCAAGAATTTTATCAATCCATCGAGAACAAACACTACCAGCACCTGTTTCAATAAATATTCTGGCCCCATCTTCGTAAACCCGATTGACTAAGCGGGGAAAATCAAGTTCCTGTGACAAATTTTTGGCAATACTATTTGCGATTACCTGACTTTCCATTGTCACCGGACTATACTCAGCAGCAGAATAAAGAACAATGTCCGGTAAATTCTTCTGGATGGGTAAGGTATTAACTTTCGCTATTTCCCCATACTGCGATCGCATCGCTTCACAATGTATCACATGGTCGAAGGGAGCGCGGAAAGCATTACAGCCTAAAATTTGAATTATTCTCTCGCAAGCCGCAGGATCGCCAGCAATGACGATTTCTTCTGGTGTATTGATTTGAGTTAAAAAGACGCGATTCTCATGTTTGAGGAATTCTCTCACCTGAGATGGAGTTGTCATGAGAACATAGTTAGCCCAAAAATTATTATCTGGGAATTTTTCTACTGATGGCATTCGCCAATATTCGCGCACAGCATTTTTAGCACCAGATAATCTTTCTGCAAATAAGGGTGAGGCGTGTAAAGCAAGAATTCCTTCTGTAAAGTTATCCCATACCCCAGTTGCAGACATCATACTAGTTTCACCCAAGCTGTAACCAAAGACAAATTTTGGTTTGACTTGGAATTCATCACGGATAATTGCCGTAATGAATCTAGTGAATATCATATCCGTGTCAAATATTGCCAAGGAATCATCTAGAAATTGCTTTTCGAGAGTTTCTAGTTGTCGGGATGAGAGTTTATTCAAGCTGCGGGGAAAAACTAATTTGGAAATGTCAGCAACAAGCTGGTAAAGTTTTTTGATGGCAATATCATCATGAATTTTGGGGAATAAACGGAAGAGATTTCTGGCAATACCTAGATAAGAATTAATTGCTGCTGGATAGACGTAGGCAATTTCTCCTCTTTTACCAAGTGGTTTGGTTGTAAAATAACTACCTAGCGGTGTTTGCCAATCTTCTCCATTTTCAAAGGCATTGTTAATACCTTTTCGCGCTGCTTCGATTTCTCTGGCTAATTCATTTTGATTGTGTGCGAGAATAGCTAAGGTGTAATTGCCTTGGGGATTCTGTTTAAAATTAGCAAATGTGAGGCTAGCAGCATTAGCCAGAGAAGTAGCATTATTGACTGTATTTTCTAGTGCGTGAATTTGCTCTAGTAAATCAGCGCGATCTCGTCCAGTAATGGGGAATAAATAAAAGGGACTTTGCTCTAAAAATCTGCTACTACGTTCTTTTTGTTCTGCTTCTTCCGATAAAATTACATGAGCATAACTACCATCCATTCCCATGCTATTTATAGCAGCAATTCTTTTTGTAGCTTGTTTGTCGATAAACCAAGGCCGTGATTCTGGGGTGACATAAAAAGGACTACTTTGCCATAGTTCTTTATTTTTCACTCCAGACCATTTAGGTGTACTTGGAATATATCTGTAATAAAGACATAGGGCAGTTTTAATTAAACTGGCAATTCCCGATGCTGTAAAAGTATGACCAATATTTGCCTTTACACTACCAATAGCACAGTTTAGCTCATTTTTATCCCCTGGATAAGCTTGAAGTAAACCCCTAATTTCTGCTTCATCCTCCTCTTGAATACCGCTACCATAAACTTCCAGATAATTAATTTCTGATGGCTTAACACCCGCCATCAATAAAGCTTGCTGACAAGCTTGATTAACAGCATTGGCGTTACTACTTCCCAAACGGCTATGTAAATCATTCCCTGTAGAATGATGTTGCACAAAACTGATGGCATCGACAACCGCATAAATGCGATCGCTCTCTTTTTTCGCAGTTTCATGTAGTTTTAATACTACTGCTCCTGCACCTTCACCAACCATCCAGCCATTTGCTTTTTGGTCATAGGAAAGGCTATTTACACCCGTATTAATTGCTGCCAATTTATTACGTAACAACACATTCTCCATCCCGCCAGCTAAATCGACAGCACCCACAAGCACAGCATCAGCTTCCCCCATAGTTAGTAGATGTTGTGCCACTTCCAAAACTTTGAAAGTAGAATTTTCACCAGCAGTTAACGTAAATACAGGAGCAGTAAAATTCCACAGTGATGAAATGCGACTCGCCATAATATTGGCGATGTAACTTACATATTCACTGCTTTCTACTGGGTGGTGAATACCGTCTTTAACAATCGTTTCTAACTGATTTATTTTATCAGATGGTAGGGCAATTTCTCCAGCAATTAATCCTTCCTTAATCTGCCAGTCTAAATTCCATCTTTGCTGTAAATGGTGAGCAGAAAACTCTGTTTCTGTAGCAATTAAAACTGCTACATTTGCACCTTCTTTAATACCCGCATCTTTCAAAGCTCGTTCAGCAACTTTTAAAAGTAACAGTTGTTGCTGGTTAAGTTTTTCTATTTCATTCGGCGGAATTTTACTCGAGACAGTATCAATTTCAAAATCGGTAATGTATGCCCCTAGTGGCGCTTTACCATCTGCCAAACCGTATTTTTTCAGTAAATATTCTTGCTTTTCTACACCATGCCATCTATTCGGAGGTAGAGGAATAAAATGCTGTCTACCTTCATATATACTGCGTTCAAAAGCATCTAAACCATCGCATCCACCAAAAAAAGCATCCATACCAACAATGGCTATTTTCTCAGGATGCAAAGGTTCATTTGGTATAAATGATTCTGTTGTATTTCCTTGTTCTAAAATCATATGGGCGTTAGTTCCACCCAAACCAAAGGCACTAATAGCAGCACGTTTGACTGATGAATTACTAGGCCAATTTGTGGTACTGCTAACTATTCTTTTAGGTGAAATTACATTGTTCTCACCGCCTAAAGGTTCTGTGATATTAATAGTTGCTGGAATCACACCTTTAGATATACTCATCAGTACTTTAATCAAGCTAACGCTTCCAGCTGCTGTGAGCAAGTGACCAACATTAGATTTCACAGAACCCAGCAGAGGAGTTGCTTGATATTTACCAAAGAAAGATTCTACTGATTGAAATTCGGTGCTATCTCCCAATAATGTACCTGTAGCATGGCACTCCATGTAATCTATATTTTGAGGATTGATTTGTGCTTCTTCATAAGCACGTTCAAAAGCGATAGTTTGTCCTTTAGAATTAGGACTGAGTAAATGCTTACCACGACCATCATTAGAAAGACCATTACCGCAGATAGTCGCGAAAATGCGATCGCCATCCCTCACAGCATCGCTATATCGTTTCAGCACTACCATCCCAGCGCCTTCAGCTGTCAACATCCCCCGCGATAATTTATCTAAGGGACGGCTAATATCTTCATTTTCGGGATATCCTTGAATACCGGAAAACAACATCCGTATAAACAAAGGATCTGCACAGCTGATACCTCCCGCCAACATCAAATCAGCTTTGTGCGTCCATAAATAATGGGATGCTAGCCTAGTAGCATATTGTGGTGAAGAACAAGCAGCATCTATACAAAAATGAATATTTGATAGCGAAAAAGCTTGGGCGATGATAGCTGCTGGCAAGCCTGATATCATCGCATTGTAAGATAAGGCTTCACCAGATGAATCTAATGCAGCTAAATCGAAATCTTCATCCTGCAAAAGTTCTCTAACCGCAGGTGCTAAAACTTGCTGATAAATAGGCGAAAATAATTGATTAGAGGCTTTAGTAGGTAGAGAAAGTGTACCTAATATAACTCCACATTTGGAAAGAATAGATTCCTTTTCTAAATAACCGCTATGCTGCAAAGCTTGTTTAGCGACATAAAGCGACCATTTAAAGGTATTATCTAGGCTTTCTAAAAATTGCGGTGGTAGATTGTACCCTGTAGAATCAAACTGAAAATCGCGGATGAATCCTCCCTTTAAAGAATAGATTTTATCTGGCTTTCCTTTGGCAGAGTCGTAAAATTTTTGTGGTTCTACTCCAAGCTTTTCAATACTTAATGATGAAGTTGAATCTTTTTGCTCAATCAGATTATGCCAGAATTCATCAGGGTTTTTCGCATCAGGAAATAGACATGAAAATCCAATGATTGCAATTTTTTCCATATTGCCATTTGTCCTTTTTTTTTATTAAAAATGGTTATTTGGTCAGAATAGTCTCAAGCCTGGAAATAAATTTCCGGCTGTAGAGACGCGAAATTTCGCGTCTCTACAAACCCATTAAAATGGGTTAAAACTTTTACCCAGTCGGTTTTTAACCGAATGCACGCTTTAAGCCCGAATTTTAATTCAGGGTGCAACCAAAATTTATGCCTTCGGTTGCATTAATTTAGCAGGAAAAATAATGCCCCTAGCGCCGAGAAGTTGCGAGTATATTTTTCCCTGCTTATCGTGTACAAAGAAATCAGCAGTTACACTAGATTGGGTTTTATCTTTTACTTCACAAGAAACATAAAAAATTTCATTGCAGGGAGTTTTAGCAAACTGTTCATATCTTCCCAACTGTCCTGGTAAACAAATTTCTTGATGGAAATGATGTAGCCAAATCCATAAACCATGTGTACTCAAGTCAGTTGTGAAACCATTTAACCAGTAATATCGGAACTGACCTTGTTTTTGTATGTCAATTTCGTGCCAAAAACATTCGGTAGTTATTTTTTCTTGGTTAATATTTATCACTCTTCTAATTTGTTGAAACGCAGAACCATGAAATAATGCTGATTCTCCAGTTTGATAGAAATATTTACCAGTAGTCGTAATGATATTATCTTCTTCAAGATTCAGTGATTCATAAATGGGAGGAGGAGGAATATCACGCAGGAGTTTAACTTGAGCGCTGAAATGATAAATTATTTTTCCTTCTGGTGTTTTACTCCAGATTTTTCCGATAAAATCTACTTCGTGAGCATCAAGATTTTTGGAGGTTTCTTGTAAGTCTACAATATATTCATTCGCCAAGGTTTCATTAAAGGTTATTCCCTTTAAAACCCGGAAATCTGTGTTACTAAATGCTTTATAACCTGGATAAAGTTTTTCACAGGTATCGGAAATCCATGATACTGCACACGTAGCAGGTAAAACAGGATTACCAGCGATAACATGATCCTGTAAAAAAGGATTTCCTTCAAGTGTAAGTTTACGACGGATGCGATAACTACGAAGTTCAGGATCTAAAATTGCAGCAGGTGGTTTGAGTGGACTGCCGATGACAACTTGTGTCGTATCATGATAACTGGAACGCAGTTCATTAACTAACATTTGTGTCCCAGCTTCTACCGGAATAATATCAATACCTCGTCGAGCAAATTCTTTTTTCAATTCCGGTGTCACCATACCACTATCCCAGCCTCCCCAGTTGATAGCGACTACATGACATTGGGGATATTGTTGCTTGAATAAATGGGCTGATTTGTTGAGAATTTCGTTGGCGATCGCGTAATCAGACTGACCGATATTTCCGTAAAAACCAGTAACAGAAGAAAATAAAACTAAATGTTCTAGCTGACTGGGATTTATACAAGTTAAAAGATTTTCTAAACCTTTAACTTTGGCAGTATAAACCTTTTCAAAATCCTGTTCTGTTTTCTTTTCAATTAATTTATCTGCTAAATTACCAGCACCGTGAATGATGCCTGTAATTTTTCCCATCCGTTCAGCAGTAGTAGTAATTTTTTGATGTAAAGCAAGAGCATCTGTAACATCGACGCTGATATATTCCGCCTCTCCTCCTGCTTGTTGAATTGCTGCTAAAGTTTGTTTAATTTCTCGACTGGAGGAAATTTGATTATAAACCTTTTGTACGCTCATGGGTGTAGGCTTTTCTCCAATTGAGAGAAGATTTTCCATGATGCGTTTTTTCAATGTAGATTCATCAAAACAATCTTTTGCCCAATCAGGTTCGGTTTGTAAAAGTTCTGAACGACCAAGCAAGATAAATTTGCAAGGATGTTGCTGGGCTAATTTAATGGTGCATTTTGCTGTAATGCCTTTAGCACCACCACTGACGAGAAAAACTGATGAAGGACGAATTTGTGTTTGTGTGGTCATAAATTTTCCTGTTGAAGATAGGGAGTGGGGAGGAGCCAGCGCGTTGCGCGGGTTCCCAAGCCACCCCCGTGCGGAGGTTTCCTCCGTTGAGGGGAGTGGCGTCGCGTTGTAGCGACTGGCGTTGGGGAGTAGGGAATGGGGAATGGCTAAATAACGATAAGTTATCTGTGTTTATCTGTGTTTATCTGTGGTTGCAAATCAGAATACATATGCTAAAGGGTTTGTATGTGTAAGTTGTCTAAAAATGTCATATTTAAACTAAATCAAATTTACAAATTGTTTAGTAAATACTTGATTGCCCATGCTGGAATATGGGCAAAATATTAATGTAAGTAACTAACGGATTGAAAACTCTTGGAAATATCTAATCGTTGATAGATGTTGCTTTGTCTATTTCCAGAGTTTCTTTGCAGCAAAGGCTTGATGGCAATTATTGTAATTATGAATAATGCCACGAAGATAGCTACTATTATTGGTATTGGTATCAAATCCTCTGTTTCTGTTGAATTAGATTCAATCAGTCTAATATCTCCAAGGTCTTTCTGTTTGGATAATAGATTTATCAGATAGCTATAGTTTTTGTAACCATTAGCTTCTATTGTTAGTTGTCCCTGAATAATTTCACTGTGATTAGAATTGATTGTAAGTCGATAAATTCCTTCTAAGTCTGTGTAGGTAATAACTGAATTACCTTCATAGTTAAATGAGACTTTTGCTCCTCTGATGGGCGCTTGTTTCTTTTTGTCAAGGACGCGACCAAGATAATTTATTGTTTGATTTTTGGACATATAGCAATTGTTTTTTGTTGTGAAAGTGTTATATGAATGAAGCGCAAAAACGTGAAGGACGCGAAGAAAGAAAGTGTTTAAGAAATGAGTTCAGGGATGTAGCAGATGGTTTATCTGTTGACTGGTATTTTGCACTAGCACTTAGTACAGCTTTGCGTAAAATCGTAGCGTTTTTTAACGCAGAGGAACGCAAAGGAAGCGCGGTGAGACCAGCGCTGAAGGAGGGTTTCCCTCCGCAGGCGACTGGCGAACCCGAAGGGAGGAACGCAGAGTCTTTCTAGATTTAATTCGTTACGAATTTGTGCTGCGGTTGTACTTAGGCGTGAAATAAATTTCCGGTTTTGTAGAGACGCGAAATTTCGCGTCTCTACACCATATAAAATGGGTTAAAATTCTTGGTCGGTCAGTCGGTTAAAAACCGACTTTAGCTTTAAGCCCGAATTTTAATTCAGGGCAAACTTATCTATCGGGTATACTGATGAGGGTTACTCTTCCATGTGAACCGTATGCTATTTCGGTAAGGTAACGGTTGGGGTCGTGAAGTTCGGCGATGATGTGATGTGCTGAGGTGTTAACATCAATTTCAGGGTTGAGGTCAATTGCTCGACAATATATTTTTGGCCATTCCCAAATGAGAGTTTTGGTTAGTCCGAATAATCCTGCGGCGATCGCCCCAAATTTAATTTTATGTTCTAGTCCGAAAGCGCCGTCTAGACGGGCTACGGTACAGAAACAACTACGTTGTCCAAGATTTGCGGTTGCGTTCAGGTTTTTTTTCAGGTGTTTGGCTATGAAGAAGATTTGCTTGACAATTGCTTTTTCTTGCGGTATATAGGGGGAGGTTTCTAAACCTGCTCCTATAGTTTGGAAGATGGGATGAATGTGAATAAATGCTCCTACCGCACCGTAGTTGGTGGCGATCGCTTCTAGTTGTTTTTGCAGGTGTTCTTCACTTTGGTCTTGCAAGGTTACGCGATTAACTCCTGGGGGTAGGGGCGATTTTTCGGGAACGAGGGAAGGGGGTAAGTTTAAAATTACTACTTTCCACCCTTGTTGGTTCAGTAACTCAGCTACTTTGGTAGTGGTGAGGGAACCATCATCGGTAATTAAACAGATGTGTCCCTCTGGTAGATTGAATTCCCAAAAATCCGGTGGTGGTAGAATTTCCAGTTGGGCTGGACGACGTTGGATGTTGTGTTTTACGCTGTCTGGCTGGTCAAGATATTCATGTTGATACTTTTTTTTTTCAGCCCCAGCTAAGCGCTGGAGATACTCAACTATTTGACCGATGGTTCGTAGTTCTGCTAGTTCTTCTACGTTACTTGGCTTGGGTAGGTCTGGGTATTTTTCTTGCAATGCACCCATGATTTCTACCCGTTTGATGGAGTCAATCCCTAAGTCTGCTTCCATGTCCATGTCTAGTTCTAGCATCTCGACTGGATAGCCTGTTTTCTCGCTGGTAATGGCTAACATGGTTTCAGCTAAGTGACTTAAATCTACTTCTGCTGTGGGAGTGGGTGCTTCGGAAACTGTGATAATGGTTTCTGCATTGACTGCTACACTTTCGCGAACTGGGCTTGAGTCATTGCTAAATACGGGTTCACTGAATGTAGGTTCTAGGGTTGGTTGTTTGGTGGTTGGTGGTGTGGTAACTGGTACAGGGGTGAAAACTAGAGATTGCAAATACTCGACTATTTGACCAATGGTGCGTTTTTCTGCTAGTTCTTCAATGTTACTTGGCTTGGGTAGGTCTGGGTATTTCTCTTGCAACGCACCCATGATTTCTACACGTTTGATGGAGTCAATCCCTAAGTCTGCTTCCATGTCCATGTCCATATCTAGCATTTCGACTGGATAACCCGTCTTTTCACTAGTTATGGCTAATAGATTTTTATCCAATTCCGACAAATCTAGAACTGGTGATGATGGTGCTGGTGTGGGTTCCTGAAAAACTGTGGGTTGCGGTGGTGTACTGACGGTTGGTATAGAAGGTTTGTTTTCCTGTATTTTGGTTATGGTCGGGACTGGACTATCTGGTTTAGTAGTCTTTGTACCATTAAAAGTGGGGAGTGGGGAGTGGGGAGGAGCCAGCGCGTTGCGGAGGTTCCCTCCGTTGTAGCGACTGGCGTTGGGGAGTGGGGAAGAAATGGTTTGGGAGTCTGGCTGGCTTTCCCAAATCTTGGTAGTGGGGGGAACTGGGCTTTCTTCTTTGACAGCAGGTTCAGGTTTACTTTCCCAAATCTTAGCGGTGGGGGGAACTGAGTTATTTTCCTTGATAGTAGTTGTATCTAAGATTGGTGGATTTACCTGAGTAGAAATGACAGGTTGAGTAGTTTCTTCTCCTTCATTGGTAACGAGTTGGGAATACTCTTCTTGAATGAGTTGGAAAAAGTTTTTGGTGTATTCTACCTGATTATTGAGATATTGTTCGTGAACACGTAAGGTTTCACCTTGCTGGGCGTGAAACTGCATCATGCTGCGGTCTAAGCTTTCGATGATTGTTGGTTTGAGCTTAGCTGCTTCTGTTGAATCTTTGTTCTTGCCTAGTAAGGAATTTTGCTGCTGTATCAGTTGGAAAAAGGTTTTGGCGTATTCTACCTGATGGTTGAGATAGTGACTGTGAACTTGTAAATTTTCGCTTTGATTTTGCTGAAACTGTGTCAGGACGTACTCTAGGCTTTCTAAAATTCTTTGGTAATTCACGATTTTGTCTGGTATATCAGGCATTTTCGGTTCTTGGGGAGTGGGTAGGGGCGAAGCATTTGGGTGAGAATTGTTTGGTTTGATGAAAAGATTTGTTTCCAAATGCTTCGCCCGTACGGGAGTGGGGGAGACTGTTGGCAGTTTTGAATTTTGACTTGTTTCGTCCCCTTGTCCCTTTGTCCCCATCTCCTCTATCAAAAGTGGTTTTTTACTGTGCCCGTTAGTTTGCTGCACTGCGATCGCGGGAGTGGATATTACTGGTATTTCCTCTATTTCGCTGTGCTGCAATTTCACTTGATGCCCATCCTGCAAAGCTTGCTCAAATGCCATTTTCACTTTGTCTGATACGTAGTTACTACCGTTTAACCGAATGCTCAATCCTTTGTTTTTCTGTGGTTGAATAACTGGTGGTAGTTGGTAGGGGTCGAGATTTTTTAGCGACATTCCCACGACGCGCAACTGTACAGCCGCTTCTCTCAAGGCGCGATCGCTATTCTTTTGGGCGCTGGGATTCAAGGCTATGGCTATATGCGGACGATGACCTAAGATATCTTTGACTAAGTTTGTCAGAATGTTTCTCGGCCCAAATTCCACGAAGCAGTAACCACCCGCAGCGTAGATATTTTCTATCTCCTGTTTAAACAATACTGAGTTAGAGAGGTGGGTTTCGAGGATTTTTTGAATGGCTGCTGGTTCTTGGGGATACTCCTTGGCTGTGATGTTGGTGTAAACGGGTATTTGGGGAGTTTGGAAATTAACGTTTTTGATGGCGATCGCAAAGGATTTTTGAGCGAAGGCGATCAGGGGTGTGTGGAAGGCTGCGGATACTGGTAGTAAAACGGCTGCGTATCCTTGTTCATGCAAAGTTTGCCGTACTTTGGCTATTTCTGCTGTGGGGCCTGCTAACACCACTTGTCGGGGCGAATTGAGATTAGCGATCGCGACTTTGGGAAAATTCCTCAAAACTGCTTCCACCTTACTGAGGTCTTCTTTTACCGCCAGCATGGTTCCAGTATCGTAATTTGGATCTTTGGGCGCAGCCATTGCTTGACCCCGTGCTTTCACTAGGAAGCAGTAATCTTCGTCACTCAATACTCCTGCTGCCCATAAAGCGGTAAGTTCACCAAAACTATGCCCAGCAACGAAATCTGCTTTAAATCCAGATTGTTGCAGTAACTTATACATCCCTGCACTTAACATCCCGATCGCCGGTTGAGCGTATTCAGTCCGCTGCAATGCTGCTACTTGGGCGTTCTTTTCAGCCTCTTCAAACACCGGATGGGGAAAGACTACTTCCGATAGCGGCTGCAAATTATCTTTGAGCAACAAGCTATCCATGTAGCTATATGTACGCCGCATTTGCGGGAAATTCATGAGAAGTTCCCGACCCATGTTTAAATATTGCGAACCTTGTCCGGAGAACAACGCAACTACTTTTCCGTTTAAAGCAATACCAGAGGCGCGGTAATAAATACCTTGGGGATGTTCCCAGGATACAGCAGAAGCTTTATTTTTCAGTAAGTCGATACTGATTTGCAGTAACTTGCAAGCTTCAGCGCGAGACTCTACCACAAACCCAATTCTAGCTGCACTCTGGGGAACCTCTTTTGCTTTGCAAGCTTCCACCAGTTCTAAATAATGCTTCTCTCCTGCTTCCGATTGCAACCTACCTAAAACTTCTTGACAACTAGCCGCTAATTGTGCTGAGGTTTGGGCATACAGCAGCACTTCACCAAAAGTATTATGCAAGCGGTAAGGGCGTTGTTGTTCGGGTTCGTATTCTTCTAAGACAACGTGGTAATTTGTACCGCCAAAACCAAAGGAACTTACACCCGCGCGTCTTGGCGCTTCCCCTTCGGCGCGAATCCACGGTCTAGTTTCCGTGTTCAAATAGAAGGGGGAATTGTTGATATTAAGTTTGGGGTTGGGTTGAGTAACGTTAATCGTGGGTGGTAAAACTTTGTGATGGAGTGCCAAAGCGGTTTTGATAATACTCGCCGCACCCGCAGCAGCTTTTGTATGTCCGATTTGGGATTTTACAGTACCAAGGGCGATATGGTGCTTTTTGGAGTTATTTTCTCCGAAGAATTCCCGTAAAGATGCAAATTCGGTGGGATCACCTGCGAGAGTACCAGTACCGTGTGCTTCAATGAGGGTGACAGTTTCTGGTGCAAAACCTGCATCTTCGTAAGCACGGCGTAAAGCTGTTACTTGTCCTTCTTGACGGGGGGCGTAAATGCTTTTATACTTGCCATCGCTGGATGTACCAATACCTTTGATGACTGCATAGATTTTATCGTTATCGCGGATGGCATCTTCTAGGCGTTTGAGGACAACCATACCGATACCTTCACCTAGCATCATCCCATCGGACTCAGCATCAAAAGGCTTAACGCGATCGCTAGGAGATACCGCCGGGGTTTTGCTGAAACTGATATAAGCTGTGATGGAGTTATCAGTATCAACGCCGCCAGTCAGCATCATATCGGTGCGATGTTCTACTAACTCGCTAATTGCCATTTTCAAGGCGGCGAAAGAACTAGCACAAGCAGCATCAACCGTACAGTTGATTCCACCTAAGTTTAAACGGTTAGCAATACGTCCGGCGACTACGTTAGCTAACATACCGGGGAATGCATTTTCATCCCATTTCACGTAGGCGCTTTGAATTTTCTCGATAATTTTTTCGGTATCTTCATCAGATAAACCGCTGCTTTTGAGTACCTTTTTCCAAATCGGATATTGCAGGCGTGCAGAAAGAGGAATTCCTAGTTTCAGTGCAGCCGAACCCAAGATGACTCCCACAGCTTCGCGACTAAACTCGCGGCTTTCTCCATAACCTGCATCTTCCATCGCCTCTTTAGCGACTAACAGACTTAAAAGTTGCGAAACATCTGTAACTTCTAAAATATTTGGCGGAATCCCAAACTCCATTGGGTTAAAATCAACGTGGGGGATAAATCCACCTTTTTTACAATAAGTTTTGTCTTTTGGTGTTCTGGGGTTAGGATCGTAGTAATCTTTTACGCTCCAATGTGTTTCCGGAATATCAGTAATACAGTCGAGTTTATTAACGATATTTTGCCAGTATTCTCGTATATTTCTCGCTTGGGGAAATAAAGAAGCCATACCAATGATGGCAATCGGATTATGTTGCAATTGTCTGTTTATCTTTTCGACCTTCATTGATTGATCTGCCATCTTTTTTTTGACCTCAATAAACCTCACCAAAGCCTTTTCACAATCGTTGATCTGTTCTTCCAACTGCGTTAAGGCAATATCAATTGAACGAGCAGACGACATAGAATATAGATTAATCTTTGGAAATGTGGATGGTGGAACTACTGCAATTTCCGTAGCGAATTAATGCAGTAGCTATCCTATGTTCGAGAACGAAATACTTGTATTTACATCAACAAATAGTAAATGTCACCCTGATGAATTAATACTGAGCTTGACTATGAACCGACAAAAAAATCTTAAACAACGCTTGACTCCTGACATTGCGGCAAAAGGTCAATAACGTTGTTGTTACTCGTAAAATAGTCTTGCAGTGCGATCGCTGCTTGACCTGTGAACTCAATCCATTCGTAATGGTGGTGATTGTGGTCGATGCTTTCCCACTGGAATAATGGAAACTTGGGAGTAACTAAGAGAATAGAAACACTTGTTTGGGCCGAGCCATTTTGATTATCTAGCTTAACTGCGGCAATGTAGCTGGTGTTAATGACAAAGTTCTGGATTTTAATGAATGCCATAGCAGTTTCGACTTCCAAGATAATATATTCTATGAATTTTGTCAAAACTTGTTTGACAAATCCGTTACAGATAAACACCAGCTTTACAGCCATTTTCAGGTAAATATACCACACGATATTGTAGGGGCGGGTTTAGCAGATATTCTTTTGAATTTAGTTAAATATTGAAACAAAACCCGCCCCTACAAAAAATTGTGGTTCAAACAAATTAAATTTGCTGTAATCCGAATTCATGAACAATTTTGAGAAATCATTGAACTAAGATTTTTCATGGCAATTAGACTTTTTTAGTTATCGAAGTAAGAGAGAAGATAGACATCGGAAGATTTATTTTTTCCTTCTTACCTTTAGAAGTTTAAAATCCCTAACAAATAGGAGATTTAGTAGTCAACAAGACTGTAGTGGTTATGAATCAGCCCACCATTTGTCCTTCTTACTTATTTCTTCTATCTTCTTCCTTCTTCAAAAGTTGTATATTCTCAATCAAATAACCAAATTGCCTTGCCGCTTTAAAAACTGAGAATTAATACCAACATTAGCACAGGTGGCATTAACTATATTGTTCGTGTAAGGCAATTTAAAAAAAATTATGATGTCAATATTGAACAGATATAAAAAAAGTAGCACTTATTACTATTATTCATGGTCTAACTACTGGATGTTTAAAAGGCTTAAATATAAAGAATATCTTAATTTAAAGCTCACGCAAAGGAGGACACTTCCGTGCGGGGGTTTCCCCCGTTGAGGAAAGTGTCCGTCCGCAAAGACGCCAAGGTTTTCTTTGCGTCTTTGCACGCCAGTCGCTACAACGGGGGAAACCCCCCTCCGGGTTCACCAGTTGCCTACGGCGGGAAACCCGCCTACAGCACTGGTTCACCGCAACGCGCTGGCTTGGCTTTGCGTGAGACTCAAATAAGCATTTAATTGCCAGAACTTGATGAAGCTGTTTTTTGTGCTTGCTTTCCAGTCCATTTCTCCCAGCGCATAATTGCGCGACTAACTAACTCAGGATTATCATCCTCAATAAAACAGATACGCCCCATCTTTTCACAAGTAATAAGGATTTCACCGTGTTCTCCCATAAAAGGAGCAATCACAAAATTATTCGGACTGGTGTACAAATTTAACAGATATGCAACTATTCCCTCTATTCCTTCAACATTAATTGGTGTTTGTGGCTTTGTGATTGATTGGTGAGAAAAAATGCCTACATACAAGTCACCAATCACAAGTTCATATTGAAATGGCATTCTTGTTTGGCTGCAAAATTCATAAATATTGTCTTGGGAACGTATTACAGCAACAATCAGCGCTTCGTCTAGCAAATAATCATGCTCCCAATTTGGTGACAGGGTAGCGATCGCTAAAGCAGCATTCCCAG
The DNA here is from genome assembly GCA_051861145.1 of Nostocaceae cyanobacterium. GTDB lineage: Bacteria > Cyanobacteriota > Cyanobacteriia > Cyanobacteriales > Nostocaceae > JBHYDF01. The sequence goes on along the minus strand of JBHYDF010000102.1, from coordinate 8,539 downwards.
GTAAAAGTTTTCGGAACTCTTTGCTACTAGTATCACCACAGTAAACTAAATGCTTGCCAAGTATCCATTCGTCACCAAGTTTGACTTGAGATTGTTTGACTGTAACTGTTGCTTTCTTAACCGGGTGTTCCGCCTGAGGTTGAACTTTCTTTGTTGCTAACTTAGCTTCCTTTTGCGCCATCACACTTTTGAAAGCTAGCAACTGTAACTCTTTTTGCTTTGCTCGTGCTGAAGAAGCTAATTGTGCTTGCTGTTCGGCTTCTTGTTGTTCTCCCTTCGCCTTAGCTAACTGTGAAGCTTTTTCCGCCTGTTCTGCTAAAGCGCGTTCTTTACTCGCAGCCCTGGCTATCTCTCGTTGAGCTGTAGTACTTTTGGCTATTGGCGTTCCCTTAATTATCTGTTTAACTTCTGGGTGAATACCTTTGGCAATCTGTAAGCCTTGCTGCAAAGTGCGTTCAGAGTACCCGGCTCTTTTTGCCATTTCGTGAGTAGTCTTGGCTGGTGGTGCAATGGTTGCACTACCTTTGAGGGTATGTTGGTTATCCCCTGGTTTTGCTCTCAGTCCCATTCGTTCGAGAATTTTCTCTCGTTCGTGCCAAAGTTCATGACGCTCAAGAGCGTCTAACTCGTTACGGATCAAATTCTCGTCAATTTCCGCTAAACGAGCTTGATCCGTATCCTCGTAAGTAATAATGTTGCACTCAATTTCTCTCAAACCCAGCATTCGACAGGCTGTCAAACGGTGCAGCCCAGCAACCAAGTTATAATTTTGATCTACGGTGATGGGGTTCAAAAGACCATTAGCTTGAATTGATTCTTTTAATTCCTCAACTTTTTCGCCATTTAATGGGCGACGGCGATGTTTATCAAATTTAATTTTGTCTATAGCTACCGTGGGCATAATTATTGTTTTTCTATGTCGTCAGTGAAAATACCAGCAAGACGATAAACCTAATATTATTTCACCAGTATTATCAAAAACTGCTATTTTTCAATAATTCTGATGAGAATGTTTTATGTTTCACCACTAAGATTTAAATGTCAGTCTACTGATGCTACATCAATCGACTTACAGCTTTATGAAGAAAATCACCAATCAAAAGTTCCCTTGCTTGATTTCGAGGTGATAACGAAAACTGATTATTGGTAGATGAACGCTAATGGCAGTCAGCTATCAGTTTTGGGGATTTCAGGCTCATAGCTTCTTTACTCTCGAAATAAGAGTTGAGATTGAATATAAATCTATAGACAATTTGAATATATCTTTTTGTATGCTTTGCAACTTTTTATCCGATTTTTCTGATTTTTTATCAAATATACCAGAGGTTTAAATACTACCTCTGTTAAGTGAGTAAAAATTTATATTTCGTTTTTTTAACGCAGAGGAACGCAGAGGATGCGCAGAGGAACGCGGAGTTTTTATGGATTTAATTCGCTAGGAATTTGTGCAATAGACTTATTGCAAAAATCAAGTATTAGGTTATTACGAACACCAATCTACACTGATGAATCATCTGTGTCCATCTGTGTCCATCTGTGGTTTAATTATCATAAAATAGACTTATGCAATAGGTTGAATATTGTACTAAGATTAGTAATTTTTTGAGTTTTTGATATATTTGTGACTTTGTAGTTAACTATTTTCTGTTACATTATCTATTTTAAGTCATGTCTGAACAGGGGTAGTTTAAACTTTTACCTTTGTCTGGAGTCATGACGATAATATAGTGCTAGAAGTGCCCAAAGCTGAAACTATTTTCATGTTGACAATATTCAAGTTTTTTGGCATACTGGGAAACAAGTTTTTTTGTAAGTTAGTATCGTCGCTTCGCCATTTTTTAGTTCTGATTTAACTGAGGTTTTATTGTTAGTTTTACCTGACTTTAAGTTGAGTTTATTTGATATTCATTCGGAGTAAAATTAAGGAGATTTTAGTTAGTGTAAAGCTGACTCTGATATTAGGTATTTTGCAAAGTTTCACCATTTTAAATCAGAGCCAGAGGCTCTTATTCTCGTTACCAGGTTCAACCTGGTAACGAGGTTTTGGAGGCTCCGCCTCTCGGTTATTGCAAAGGCGTGCAAGATATTAGTTTTGTAAAATCTCTGAGTTTTCACTACTCATCAAGTTTTTGTCATCTTTACTCTTTTCTGTAATGAAAAAACCTGAAAGCTGAAAAGATTTGTGCGATAAGAGAATTGAGAAAAGGTTGGTTGTTGTTTGTTGTTGGTTGATGGCTATTAACCATTAACCATTAACCATTAACTATTAACTATGCAAAATTGGGATAAAAAAATATGGGAGCAGAAAAGAAAAGCCAGTTCTTTACAAAACCTTTAAGTAAATGGCAAATATTTTTGGCAGCTTTTATAGCTATTACTACCGGATTAGTATCTTTCTTCAGTTTGTTAATGTTTCGCTCAAATGTGCAAACTCAACCACAAAAGCTTCCTAAGACTGCGCCTGCTAGAGTTGCGGTTACAGCCTTGGGGCGTATAGTACCTGAAGGCGAAGTAACTGAGTTATCTGCTCCGAGTTCATTAACTGGTATACGAGTGGAAAAACTGTTGGTAAAGGAAGGAAGTGAGGTAAAAGCTGGACAAATAGTGGCGTTGCTAGAAGGATATGCTCGTTCATTGGCGGTTATGCAACAGGCTTTAGATAAAGTTGAAGTTGCTGAAGCGAAACTAGCACAGGTAAAAGCTGGGGCGAAAACAGGAGATATTAATGCTCAAAAAGCAGCGATCGCCGGTTTAGAGTCGCAATTAAAAGGAGAAGTTAGCGCCCAACAAGCAGCGATCGCTAGTTTACAAGCTCAATTCCAAAATGCTCAAACAGAGAACAACCGCTACCAGCAATTATACAAACAAGGAGCCGTTTCCGCTTCCACAGCAGCTAGTAAAGCATTGCAAATGACAACTGTGCAACAGCAGCTAAGAGAAGCTAAAGCCTCTCTTAAGCGTACTGAAAATACTTTACAAGACCAACTGCGGGAGGCAAAAGCCAAGTTGGGAAGTATAAGTGAGGTTCGCCCAACGGATGTGCAATTAGCAACAGCCGAGTTAAAGAATGCAGTATCTGCTGTTAAACAAGCAAAAGCAGAACACGATTTAACTTATGTTAAATCTCCCGTGGATGGAAAAGTTTTGAAAGTTCACGCCAAATCTGGAGAGGTAGTAGCATCTACAGGTATTGTTGAGATAGGTAAAACATCTCAAATGTCCGTAATTGCAGAAGTATATCAAACTGATATTCAGAAAGTGCGTCTCGGTCAAAAAGCATTGATTAGCAGCACCGCCTTCCCAGGAAAATTGCAGGGAACTGTCAGCGAAATAGGTTTATTAGTTGATAGACAAAATATCTTAAGTATTAATCCGGGAGCAGATACAGATCGTAGAGTAATTCAGGTAAAAATCCACCTTGATAACCCAGCAGATAGCAAACAAGTTGCTGGTTTAACCAACTTACAAGTAGACGTCGCCATTCAAATTTAAGCATTGCAGGCTTTATTTAAAGACTCGCCAAAAAACCCAAAATACAATTCTTTTGACTTTTGACTTTTGATTTCCGCATCGCGGTACTACTTTCCTAGAAGCTTGAATCATGGTGTTGAAAATTCCTGTAGCATGGCTACAACTAATTAGAAATAGAATTCGTTCTCTAGTAGCTGTTGCTGGCATTGGTTTTATTGTAATTTTGATGTTTATGCAACTTGGATTTCAAGACGCGCTTTACTCCAGCGCTACCCAAGTGCATCGTCACCTCAAAGGAGATTTATTTTTAGTCAGTTCTCAATATAAATCTTTAACCGCAATTCAAAGTTTCTTTCGGACTCGCTTGTATCAAACTTTGGGATTTAATGGTGTAGAGTCAGTTAGTGGCATGTATTTGGGATTTGCCAAATTTAAAAATCCTGAAAATGGCGAAAAATATTCCATATATGTGATTGGCTTTGAACCGGGAAAGCCTGTGATAGATATACCAGAAGTAGAGGCAAACATCGATAAAATTAAAGTCGCCGATGTAGTGCTTTTTGATAAGAATTCTCGCCCGGAATTCGGACCAGTCGCGGAAAAATTTGCGCAAGAAAACAGCGAACAAATAATTGAAATATTTCCCTTTGACTCATTAAGAGGTTATAGAGTCAGAGTTGGTGGCTTATTTAGCTTAGGTCCCTCATTTGGAGTAGATGGCAACTTAATTGTTAGTGACACAACTTTCATGAGGATATTTCCTAATGGTCGCCCACCAGAAATGATAGATATGGGTATTATATCACTTAAATCTGGTGCGAATTCTAAGAAGGTTTTAGCAGAATTACGAGCTAATCTACCAGATGACGTGAAAATATTTACCCATCAAGAATTTATTGATTTTGAGAAAGAATATTGGGCTACTAGAACGCCAATTGGTTTCATATTAAATCTCATGCTGACAATGGCTTCTGTTGTGGGTGTGGTGATTGTTTATCAAATACTTTACAGTAACATTTCTACTCAATTGATAGCCTATGCAACTTTAAAAGCCATAGGTTACGAAAACAATTACTTATTGAATGTAGTGTTTCAACAGGCTTTGATATTGTCCTTATTAAGTTATATTCCAGGCGTGATTATTTCTTATTTTTTGTATGATTTTGCGATGGAAGCAACAAAACTACCAATTATGATGAGTTTTCAAAATGCAATTATTGTTTTGATTTCCACAATTTTAATGTGCATGACTTCCGGGGCATTAGCAATCAATAAACTTCGTTCTACAGACCCTGCGGATATTTTTTAGTCATTGGTCATTTGTCATTTGTCATTTGTCAGTAGGGGCACATCAAGCAGCGTCTCCCGTCAGGGAGATAGCATTTGGAGATAAATCTTTCCATAAAACCGATCAGTTATCGCCCAAATGCACACGGACTACAATAGTCATTTGTAAAGCACGTGAAAGTATGAACCTTCAAAACAAAACTATTCTCATTACTGGAATTGGCGAATTTATCGGTTTACGTACTGCTGAATTAGCTATTGCCAAGGGAATGAAAGTTTGTGGACTACAAAGTTCCGCAGATAAAGCTAAAAAAGCACAAAATGCAGGTGCTAAAGTGATAATTGGCAATATCACAGATTTTCCTACCGCCGAATTAGCTTGCCAAGGTGTAGATATAGTTATACATACAGATGAAATTGCTAAAGAAGGTGGTTCAATTGAAGAATTTCGTAAATTAAATGTCGGCGGAACCATCAATATAGCTAAAGCAGCCAAATCTGCTGGTGTTAAAACCTTCGTTCATATTTCCAGTGCTTTAGTCTACGGCTTTAACTATCGCGATCGCATTACAGAAGACGGACCACTATCAAGCGAAAATAATCCCTACTGTCAAACAAAAATAGAAGCTGAACAAGCACTTTTACAACTAAACGACCCACCCAATTTTGGCATCATCATTATTAGACCAGGTGATGTTTACGGACCTGGAAGTATCCCTTGGATAGTCCGACCATTGGTGTTGATGCGGCAAAATTTATTTGCCTATGCGAACAATGGACAGGGTATTATCAATCACCTATACATCGACAACTTGATTGATGCCATTTTTCTAGCTGTAGAAAAAGAAACCTACGGAGAGATTTTTAATATCACTGACGGACAAGAAACTTCTTGGAAAGAATATTTTACGCGCTTAGCAGAAATGGCAGGTTTACCAGTACCATTTTCTCTGCCCAAAGATGAACTCAAATTGTTTCTCAAACTGCGCTATCAAGGACAGAAACTATTTCGCAAACCAGCGGATCTGCTTCCAGAAGTTGTAGATTTTATGACTCGTCCTTATGCTTATTCAATTGAAAAAGCACAGAAAGATTTAAATTATAAACCAACGATTGATTTAGAACAAGGAATGCAGTTGACAAAAGAATGGTTGAAAAAAACTGACATTAAAAAATTGATGCCGTAATTAAGCCCGGAAATAAATTTCGGGCTGATAGCTAAAACCCGTTAAAAACGGGTTAAAGAGTAGGGTGGGCATTGCCCACCAACGAAAAAATACACCAACGTTTAATGCTGTTCAAAGCAAGATTATTTGTTCTGGGCAAAACAGCAATTTTACAGCAAACACAACTATCTTACCACACAAAATATGTTAGTTAAAACCTTGAAATTAGGTTCATTTGTTCTTACTGCTTTAGCAGGTATTGGCTTAGCTTTCTCAGTCAAAGCAGAGCCTAATAACACACTGACAGTAGTAGTAAACGGCATCAAACACGAAAAAGGTCAGGTTTGCTTCCGAGTATTTTCTAATGAACAAGGCTTTCCCCTTAGTGATACCAAAGGAGTACAAAGCGGCTGTACTCAGATTACAGGAAATTCCATCAAAAAACAGTTCTCTGGATTAAAACAAGGAACTTATGCAGTCGCCATAGTTCACGACCAAAACGGAGATTACACACTCAATAGAGACTTTTTAGGTGTTCCCCAAGAAGGATTTGGTATTTCCAATAATCCAACAGTTTCAATTATCACAGGTGCGCCAAAATTTCGCGATGCCAGTTTTGCAATGAAAAATAATAAAACAATCCAAATTAACATGAAATACGGACTAGATTCATAATCCATCTTGAAAAGAGGGAGTGGGGAGTAGGGAAAAAGTTTTTCATTCTGCGTTGTGAACTTCTGTTCATGAGAGTCTCTTTTGACATCTTGCACCCAACGGGAGAGCCAGTTGCCAGGGCGCGGGAAACCCGCCGATGACTCACGCTTACTCACCATTCTCAACAAGCCTATAATTAGCCGTGAAATAAATTTCCGGAACCAATAGCTTAAGTCGGTTAAAAACCGATTCGGTAAGAGTTTTAACCCATTTTTAATGGGTTTTAGCTATCAGCCGGAAATTTATTTCACGGCAATCGCAATTGGTGCAAGTATCAGTTGCAAAAATTATTTTCTCGCTCATAAACTCTGCGCCTTTGCGCTTCTGCGTGAGAAAAAATAAGAGACATTATCTAAAGAATACACAAATAAATATCAAAATTACTCTTCTCTAGCCCCTAACCCCTAATCCCTAGTCCAAGCGCCCAAGCGCCCCTATTAAACTGACGAGAAAAATTAATGAAAGAATTGGCAATATTGCTGTCTAAATTCTTGTTAAGCTGGCTAACAATCCAGACAATTCTAGCACTAATATTTTTATCATTTCTGCGATCGCACCAGAAAAATACCTTACCAGATGACCAATTACCCAAAACAGCAGTTATTCTCTGTTTACGGGGAGCAGATCCATTTTTGCCCAATTGTTTGCGATCGCTCTTGCACCAAAACTACCCACAATATGAATTAAAGCTCATCGTCGATAGCCAAGACGATCCAGCCTGGAAAATAGCTACCGATGCGATCGCTTCTTTTGAAGCAACCAACGTTCAAGTAAGCACTTTGAAGATACACCGGTACAATTGTAGTCTTAAATGCAGTTCAATAATCCAAGCTGTATCAGAATTAGATGATTCCTACAAGGTAGTTGCCTTAGTAGATGCTGACGCGGTAGTCCATTCCAACTGGTTGCGTGAATTAGTCAGTCCTCTTACTGATGCCAAAGTCGGAGCAACTACGGGTAATCGTTGGTACTTGCCTACTGGTAGATATTGGGGAACTTCAGTGCGGTATTTGTGGAATGCTTCCGCAGTTGTGCAGATGTTCTTGTATCGAATTCCTTGGGGTGGAACTTTAGCATTGAAAACAGAGGTAATTCAGCAAACAGGACTGCTAGAGAAATGGGCGCGATCCTACGCCGACGATACCATGATCCGCAAAGTCCTAGCAAAACATGGAATGCAGATAAAATTTGTACCTTCACTACTGATTCTCAATCACGAAGAGTGCAATATATCTGGGTTACTAGGCTGGATGAAACGCCAACTACTTTCCTCTCGACTTTATCATCCCCAGTGGTGGGCTGTAATTGCTGATGCCATTCAAACAGTATTACTGCCAAACTTGCTATTGGTATTGTTTGCGATCGCATTATTAATGCAACAAACAGATGCAGCAATTATAGCCTTAATCAGCTTCAGCAGTTATATAGTCGCATTACTTTTATTAGCGATCGCTTTAGAAAAAGGAGTACAGCAAGTAATTTGTAGAGATGGTGAATCAATAGTAAAACTATCAACTGCCACAGTAGTAAAAATGTTAATTAGCATTCCCCTCACACATTGGGTTTACGCCTTTGCCTTGCTAACCTCCTTGTGGATGCCAAAAGTTAACTGGCGCGGCGTTACTTATCGAGTTAAAGGACCTTGGAACATCCGGTTAATCGAATACCGTCCTTATCAAAACTTAGACCAACCTATTGATAGCAAAGTGTCTATTTAAACCAGAGTAATGTAGGTGGGGCACTGCCCACCAAAACCTGGATATGTAGGGCATAGCCCCACCTACGTGTATTTCAAAAATAAAATAGGAATCCTATATAGCCTTTCCTATTCTACTGAGGTACAAATTTATCTGTGTTCACCCCCCTCATTCCCCCCTCAAGAGGGGGGAAGACAGAGGAAA
>JBHYDF010000101.1:0-28754 GCA_051861145.1 Nostocaceae cyanobacterium | reverse complement strand
TTAACCATTAACCATTAACCATTAACCATTAACCATTAACCATTAACCACTAACTAAAGCTTCACCTGTTTCCGCAACTGCACTCTGACCATTCATGCCATAATCATATGGACCATGATTCACAACGGGCAATACTTCCCAGTTTTCAACTAAAGGTGGTGAACTGGTTGTCCATTCTAAAGTCAAAGCATTCCAAGGATTATCACCAGCTTTCTTACCAGCTATCCAACTCCAAAGAATATTGATGGTGAAGGGTATTACTGATATGCCCAGAATATATGCACCGATGGTACAAATCTGGTTTATACTAGCAAACTGCGGGTCATACATTGCCACGCGCCGAGGCATTCCTTGCAATCCCAATTCGTGCATGGGTAGGAAGGTAAGATTTGTACCGATGAAGGTGAGGATAAAATGAATCTTACCCAAGCTTTCATTCAGCATCCGTCCGGTAATTTTCGGGAACCAATGGTAAATTCCGGCGTAGATACCAAATACGGAACCACCAAATAAGACGTAGTGGAAGTGTCCGACTACATAATATGTGTCGTGAACGTGAACGTCAAAGGGTGCTGTTCCCAAGGTGACGCCGCCAATTCCACCCAAGACGAACATCATTAATAAGCCAACTGCAAACAGCATGGCGGTAGTATAGCGGATTTTTCCACCCCAGAGTGTCGCAACCCATCCAAAAATTTTTACGCCTGTGGGAACGGCAACAATTAAGGTAGAAATGGTGAAAAATAACCGCATCCAACCGGGTGTACCGCTGGTGAACATATGGTGTACCCATACGAACAAACCAACTAGACAGATGGCGAGACTAGAATAAGCGATCGCCTTATATCCAAAAATTGGTTTCCGGGCATGAACGGGAATGACTTCGGACATAATACCGAAGATAGGCAGAATCATCAAATAAACTGCCGGGTGGGAATAAAACCAGAATAGGTGTTGATATAAAACAACGTTACCGCCTGCATCTGGTTTAAAGAAGGAAGTCCCGAAGTTAATGTCAAACAACAGCAGTACTAAACCTGCTGCTAACACGGGTGTAGACAGCAGTGCTAAAACGGAAGTTGCCAAAATTGCCCAGCAAAACAGGGGAACCTGATCCCATTTCATGCTGGGAACTTTCATCATCAAGATGGTGATGACAAAGTTCAGCGAACCCAAAATAGAGGAAGTTCCTACTAAAACAATGGCAAGTATCCACAAAGTTTGAGCGGTGTTAGCAGTAACCAAGCTGAGGGGTGGATATGCTGTCCAACCAGATTGGGAACCGCCGCCGAAGTAGAAACTAGCTAATAATAGTAAACCTGCGGGTGGGTTTAACCAGAATGCGATCGCGTTCAGTTTCGGAAAAGCCATATCCCTAGCACCCACCATTAATGGTACTAGGTAGTTACCAAATCCCCCGATCGCACTGGGAACGATCCACAAGAAAATCATGATCGTTCCATGATTGGTCATGAAAGCATTGTACAGGTTAGGTTCGAGCAAATCTGCATCTGGTGTCGCTAGTTCGGCACGTATAGCAACCGCCATGAGTCCACCGATGAGATAAAACAAAAATGCCGTAACTAGATATTGGATACCAATAACCTTATGGTCAACATTAAACGTGAAGTAGTGGTACCATTTCCAAGCTGGATGATGAGTGGTTTCCTCAACCACCACAGTACCGGCTTTACTTCCAGGTTGATTCCGTGGAATTTCTAGCGTCATAAGCAATTTCCTTTTTTGTCCTTTGTCATTTGTCCTTTGTCATTTGTCCTTTGTCATTTGTCATTTGTCCTTTGTTAAAGCTTAATGACTAATGACTAATGACTAATGACTAATGACTAATGACTATTGACTATTGACTATTGACTATTAGCTAACAACCAACTTTCATACTCTTCGGGAGTGTGAACAACTACTTGCGATCGCATGGAACCGTGATAACCGCCACACAATTCCGCACAAACTACGGGATATGTACCAACTTTGGTTGCGACAAAACGCAGTTTGGTTGGTATACCAGGAATTGCATCTTGCTTGAGGCGAAATTGTGGAACCCAAAACGAGTGAATTACATCCGTTGCAGCTAGATTCAGTTGTACGTCAGCGCCGACTGGGACGTGTAACTCACCAGTGGTAACACCACTATCGGAATAGTTGAAGATCCAAGCAAACTGCATTCCCGTAACATCGACAACCAAATCTGCGGGTTTACTTTGTTCGTTAGTAGGTGCGCCAATGCCAATTTTCGCGTTACTTGTTGGTGCTGCGGTTTCTTGTTCGATCGCGGAGGCGTCGTCATTCAAAGTAGCAGCGATAAGCCGGAGGCTTAACGCTTCGCGTATCGCGCTTCCTGGCATTTGGGAAACATGCGCTGGAGAATGGTTGTGAGTCGTTGGCTCTAACCCTCCCATTCTTCCGTACACATCAACGCTGTAAATTCCCAAGCCCAGCACAATTATAGTGGGGATTGCCGTCCAAAAAACTTCTAGGGGCAAGTTTCCCTCAATCGGTGCGCCATCTGTATCATCACCTTTACGGTGACGAAACTTCACAAAAAAAATGATAATGGTTCCTTGTACCACCAAAAACAGTGCGGTGGCAATTGTCACCATAATGTTAAAAAACCCGTCTACTAAAGGCGCTTGTTGCGATGCTTGTTCCGGTAATAGACCGTGGTTTTGACCAACCCAAAGGCTGAAAAGTGTAATTACTATTCCAGCAACTAGGGTTAATAGTGAAACAGGAATTTGTTGCATAGATACCTCCTATGAAAATAGGGAGTAGGGAGGAGCCACTGCGTTGCGGAGCCAGTCCTGAAGGAGGGTTTCCCTCCGTAGGGAACTGGCGTTGGGGTTTCCCCCGTTGTAGCAAGTGGCGTTGGGGAGTAGGGAGTGGTGAAAACCCATTTTCATAGACTATGGTGGCGATTTTGCCATGACGACCGACTGCTTTGTAAACGTCGTTGAAGGTGTGATTCTCTAAGTTTTAGACCATATATCGCCGGAATGTTCTCTTACAGCCATTTTCAGGTAAATAAACCACACAATATTGTAAGAGCGACTTTTGTTTCAATCTTTAACTATTGTCGAGAGGATTTCTTCTAAACCCGCTCCTACAAAAAATTGTGGTTAAAACAAATGAAATTTGCTGCATTAAACACTAATTTAAACTGGTCATTTACTTTCAACAACCAGCACTAGTTTAATTTTATTTTCGATGTTAATACTAGATAATCGGGGGAATTTAATCTTGTTTTAACTTCTTCCCCCTACAAAAAATCCAATCAAATATTAGCTCTTAAGTCAAGAGCATGATACTTTCAAAAAATGGTTGTTTGTAGAGTTCACTGTTAGACTTAACTTGTTTGTGAGGCTATATTAGCAGCAAGTTTGAATGTATTATCACTAACAAATTAGGATTTACGGTTTTGTTTACTGTGAACTTATTAAGTTACGGTAATTGTAGAGTTTTCCCCTATAGTTACCTTGCTTGCTTATTCCTCATTTAGATAAACAATGACTCCTTGCACAAACAAAAACACCTAAGTAATTTGGTGTTCCTAAACATAACCATAAAGTAGTTAATAGTTATTAATTATTGGTTTTTGGTTATTTTACCTACTAACCACTAACCACTAACCACTAACCACTCAGTTATTTAATGTTACATGGGTGTAGCAGTTTTTCGGACAAATTCTTGAACAAGCTTCACAACCAATACAGTTTTCTGGATGAGCAACAGTCATTACTTTCTTTTCGATTTCATCATCATCTTCATCTTCTACAAATTCTCCTTCTTCGTTCATTGCCTTTAACAGTAGTACATTATGCCCGCATATTTTGAAGCATCTGCCACAACCGATACATTTGTCTTGGTCAATTGATTGAGCAAATTTAGGTGTCCAAGTTTGACCGCCAAATGTCAATCCTGTTAGTACTGCCATAAACGCACCTTCCGTCTTTTATTTACAAAGTTATTTGCGCTTTTACGCTCATCCTAATATAACGTTACTTCGTTAATTTTAATGTTCAAAAATAACGTTTATCTTCATCATCAAAATTCTATAACTTTTGCCAATTAACATCTTATTTTTCAAGATTGAAACTTTAGATGAAATCATTTGCCAATAATCTTTATCTTTTATTAGCTGGCAAAATGCTGGTATTAATAGTTAACAATTAACAGTTATCAGCTTTCTAAATACTGCATTGCGTAAAATTGTGGCGAATTATGAAAATGCACTCGTAGGTAGAGGTTAGCGCACTCTGATTAGAGAGTATTAATGACTAATAATTAATGGATATTTATTTGCAATAAATTTGCGTAAAATCTTAAAAAATATCAATATAGTTAAAATCTATTAAGTGCATAATCAACTCTAAATTACAGTGATTATGAATGTGTATTTAGTAACTGCAATACTGTTTATTTTCCCCTTGCAGTTATTTTTCACGTATTTACTGGCAAAATCTTATTCATAAATAAGAGTAGAAATAGAAAAAATGTAAACCAAGCGACAGAATAATAAACTTTGCTAAATATTAATATTATTAACAATCAAATTTCAAACTAATCAATTATGTCTTTAACAGTTATTAGTTATCAGTTATCAGTTTCATTATTTGGCTTGAAATACCCCACTATACGCCTGATAACTGTTCACTGTTCACTGTTCACTGATTTAATTGGTAAGACTAACCAACTATTTAGGCAAAGTTTTTTATTAAAGAAAAAAGTTCGTAAATTACCGATATTATGAAAAGTTGAAAAAAGTTGATATTTTGCTCATTGTGAACAAACTTTTTAAAGTATTTGTGAAATGTATAGAAATCAAGACTTCAACTAGGCTCGGTCGGTCTGTAAGCATTAAATAGCTTCCAATTGGATGGTAAGTCCGAATATGGATTTGGGTAGTTAGTACAGCAATAAAAATTTATTGTTGTCGGAAGAATAATGTGGTTGTGAGTAGCGGGCAAAAGCTCAGTACTGAATTGCATACATTTGTATTAAATTAATTTCGTAGGGTGGGCATTGCCCACAATTCTGACAGTTGGTGGGCAATGCCCACCCTACAATTAGATAACGCTACAAATTTGTGCAATCGTGTACTAAGAAAGGACACATCCAGGGGAGACTTGAGCCAGACATCTCAACGAATACATTGGCAATAGCCTTATGCCTTATACAATTCCTAACAATAATTGCGTTGGATGTGACAACTGCCGTCCCCAATGTCCTACGGGTGCTATCAAAATCGAGAACAATGAATACTGGGTCGATCCTTGTCTTTGTAACAACTGCGAGGGTTATTACCCTGAACCGCAATGTGTTATAGCCTGTCCTACAAATTCTCCCATGCCTTGGCAGGCGAAAAAGGGAAGGTGCAAAGTTGATTTGAGAGAAGTGACTAATCCAGATTTGTTTTCTAACGGCAAGAGTAACCCATTTGCTTCAGCAATAGTAATTTGGGAAGCTTGCAATCTGCTAGCTCAGCGTACATCACTTGCTTGGGAAACAGATGAACAAGATTCCCTATCTTATCGCCGCCAAGTTTACCAAGGCAAGGGAGCGATCGCTTTTCATCTAAGTGCATCACCTAATAATAGCGATCGCCTCACAGAATTAGAAGCAATTGAAGCGCTGGATATCAGAGCCGCTTGCATACATTTGATATTTGCAGCTCATGCTACAGCAATACAACAGCCGTGGGAACAGGAATTTACCATTGATGAACGGCAAATAGAGAAATATTTGGGCTTAGAGAAACGCAAAGACTTGAGCAAAAACGCCAAGCTAGCTTTAATGAAAAACTTGGTACAGCAAGCTTGCTCGCTCATGATTTCTATTGACTGGCCCCAACAAGGTAGAGTCAAGGGATTTTCTGTTACAGAAAGCCGTTTATGGGAGTTAGTAGCAATTGGACACCACTTTCAAGAAGATGAGCTTGGATGCAAATACCTAGTTGGACTAACTTTTAAAGTTAAAGCTGGCATCTGGGCAAAATATTTCTTAAACAAACAAGCATGTAAGGAAAGAACCGCATTCTATCAATATGGCAGTCTACCCAAATCTTTGTTAACTACAGTGATGAGTATTTGGCAGCAACATGAAGGTGCAGCGCGGTTAATGCTATGGTTGTTATTTAAAACCAAAATGGGCAAAGAGCAACGTATTACTGTTCCTACCTTAATGCGTGTTGCCTACGGAGAGGAGAAAATTGCTATGGCTTGTAGGCAAAGAGACGAACGCAAGCGACTACTGCGGACTTTTGAACACGATTTAGAAGTCCTCAATCATTATGGTATAAAATCAACGTTCGACCCTGTTACCTACCCACCAGCAATACAACCTTTGTGGGCGAAATTAGTTAATATTCCCGAAGATCCAGACGAAGCATTGGAATTTTGGATTAATGACGGTGGTGGGCGATCGCGCTTGACAGATGCGGGACCCCGTGGTAAATGGAATCTCTTGATGAATGCCCGAATTTTGTCCTTCGATCTACCGCCAGATTGGCAACAACACATTGCTGACTCGGAAAAAAAGCAGCGAAGTACAAAAAACAGAAGAAAAACCAAAACCACAAGTGACTTAATTGGTGAACAAATTTTACGGGCGCGAAAAAACCTCAATCTCTCGCAAAGAGAATTAGCAAAGCTGGCAGGTAAAAGCCAAAGTTGGATACGCGATATTGAGAAAGGGCGTCTCAAAGCCAAGTTAGAAGACCAAGTAGTATTACGGAGAGTGCTGGGTATAGCATAATAAGGAAGAGTAATTCAACCACAGATGAACACAGATAGACACAGATGAATTATCTGTGTCCATCTAGTGGATGTATTCATTTAGCCAAAAACCTACGCAAAAAACTGGTTGTATACGCTAAGCAATCTAAATTGCCAATATTGAAATTACTTAACTTTTTTGCGGAATACGTAACAATGGCAGCCTAGACAATAGTAGCTTGGTCGCCAGATGGAAAATTAATTGCTACTGCTGGGCGGGATAATATAGTCATACTTTGGACGCCCACCCAAAAATGAACCTAAACATATGCAACAGATATTTGTCCGATAACTTCTGGCGATCGCACTCTCAAACTCATATCATCAGCACGAACAGTTAAAAAAGGCTGACCTAAACCAATATCAAAAAAAGGACTTTCTGTTGGAACTTCTACCTTAGAACCAATTAAACCCAAACGCGATTCCAATTCAGCAGAGAATAAAAGCAAATTAGAATTCATCGTACTTAAACTAGATCCACCCAACCATTGCCGCCATGCAAACAAGGGTTTATCGTAATTCATACTACACAGAATCCTGTTATTTTGACGGGCAGTAACACGGTTATCATTTTCCCAAGTAAAATCAGCTAATTCCTTTGGAAGTCCCCAAATCTCTCGTCCACCAGCCACAGAATCAGGATTATCTACATAAATATGGGAAACCCAACCACCAAATTTTCCTTGATATCCGACAACAGCAGGTATGATAATTAACTCGTTGTACTCAAGTACCGACCCAGAACAGTAATTAGAGAAATACACACCACCCAGTGTTTTACCAGGCCAAGGAGATATAATATCCAATTTTGAAGGGATAAGGTGACGCACACGGTCAATATTAAGTAGATGCAATGTAAGGAGAGCGTAGCCTTGTAGAGTCCAAGGTGCTTGTGGATAAGTCATAAAAATTGTTGGTTTTTAATGGTTCATAGTTCATAGTTCATGGCTATTATCTATTAACCATTAACTATTAACCACTAACCAAAGGGGTGATTGCTAGCTTACCTGAAATCTATCCCTCTATAGGTAGTTTTACTGTTGTAGTTTTTTTGACTAAGGTCGGCGTCTCGCCCGCTTTATTTTTGCTTTATTTATGCCTATCCATTTATGTGCTTTTGCAAAAATGAAAAAAAGTGCTTCAACCCCTTGACACTTTTTGTAGTATAACAGTAGCATGAAAACAAGAACAAACAAAAAGCCAAAGATATCAAAAGAGTTTTAGCTCCCAAAAGAACATATAAAAAGGGGGTGTAGTTGTGGTTCACATTCGTTTTGAAGGTCGTTCTTATGATATTGCAGAAGCGCAACTTGGCGTAACAGCAGGCATGAACGACACCGCCATTAAAGAGCGATTAGCACAGCATTTTGATGTGCAATTAAACCGCTTTGAATATTATATAATTGACCGCCGACAGAGCGGCGATTTAATAGTAAGACCAGAAGCAGTTTATGGGTGAAAATAGTTAGGAGTGAGGAGTTAGGAGTTAAGAATGAAATAACAACTTATAACTCATAACTCATAACTCCTAACTCCCAAATTATATGTTCCGCGCCCTAATTTGTGAAGCATACACACATCCGTTTGGGAACGGGAGGTTGTGGGTTCAAGTCCCACCGTCCGCTTTTATGATTGCGGACGTAGCTCAAAGGTAGAGCGCCAAGTGTCAAAAGCCTTGCTAACTTGCGCGGAACCTCAAAAATAAAGTTAAGAGTTAATGGTTAATAGTTAATAGTTAATAGTTAATAGTTAATAGTAATAGTCATGAACTATGAACTATGAACCATGAACCATTAACTCCTAACTCCTAACTCTCTTTCCACCTCGCGCCCTAACAGAAAAAGCTTACATACTTGCCGAGTGGTTTAAGGCGCTTGACTTCAGATCAAGTAACCCGAAAGGGTTCGCGGGTTCAAATCCCGCGTATGAACAAACAGCTTTTTCAACTTGCGCGAGGTGTTTAAAATTCTAAATGCCTTCACCCTAGAAGGGTGAGGCTACATAAACTAAGCCCGTCTACACGAGCTAATTAAGGAAAATATATTATGTCTGTTAAAACTGACATCTTGCACCAATCTCAACAAGCCTAAAATTAGCCCGGAAATAAATTTCGGGCTAAAAGCTAAAGTCGGTTTTTAACCGACTTGGTAAGAGTTTTAACCCATTTTAATGGGTTTAAGCTAAAGTGTGGAAATTTATTTCACGGCTTATTGTGACTGGTGCAAGATATCAGTTAAAACAAACTAAATTTTAGAGCATTTACAATCTTTAACTTGAATGGAAATTAATGAATGATGAACCTGACAAATACCAGACAGTTGATGAAATCAAAAATTTAATAATTGCATTCAATAATTGCACTTTACCACGAAGTAACTCTTAGAAGGACTTTAGCGCTAAAGCGCTACTACAAACACCGCACCCTTATCGAGGAAGCTTACACACTTTGATTATACAGCAACTAAAAAACAGAGTCCTACGTCTGGAGCCGTCTCCAGGCTTATGCTTCCTCAACTTGTGCGGTAATTTATCTGAATTTGACATTAAATCTTTCCCAAGTTAAAACAGTAGTTGTCACCGCGCCCTAACAGAGAAAGCTTACATACTAGCTCACTGGTAGAGCATTACCCTTATAAGGTAAGTGTCACGGGTTCGATTCCTGTGTATGAACAAACAGCTTTCTCAACTTGCGCGGTGATTATTCACCTCGTAGCGTGTGACAACTATCTCCCACAATTTTAGATTTTGGGTTGCAATCCAAAATCTAAAATCCAAAATTCCTCATGGAGGTAGTACGATGAATACAGCAGAACGCGACTTGCGCTTGGAACTGCTCAACAGCTTGCTGACTACGCCTCATCGCGAGCTGCAAAAAGTAGCAGAATTCCATAAATTAATAGTAGAACTTGACCCGATTTTCTACGGACACCTAGCAGTATGGTATCAGCATAACGGTGATGTCCGCGACCACAAAGAAGTATTTATCGGACATCTCTTGACAAGCAATGTAACTGTACACCGCGATGCTGGCTTTATATTGCTGCAACAATTTCCACCTTATCAAGTAGCGCGGATTGTGGACTTTATGAAGCAGCAACGCGGTAAAGTCCCTCGTTGCGCCCGTACCGCCGTACGCCGTTATTTGCAAGCGCGAGAAGCAAACCACCAATTTTTTGATCGCGCTGCTTTACGTGGACGCAAGGCGATGAAGCACCTGTATGCGACTTTGCACATTAAGCCAAGTCTGCGTGCAGATGCGGTGTTGTTCAAAGAAACTCCGCCAGCAGATAGCTTGGCTTTTATCCTCAAGCAAATAGTAAAGGCGGAAACACCCGCAGAACAAGCGGCTTTGATTGTTGAGCATAACATCCCCTACACCATTGCGATTGGTGCGGTGAAGCAAATCACACCAACGGTGCTGGTAGCCTTAATTAACTCCATGTCACCGCAAGAAGTGATTAATAACCTCAACTCTCTCAAGCAGCGCGGTGCGATGGATCACCCAGAAGTTAAAGCGTTGATTGATGGTAAATTGGCAGAAGCGGCAAAGAGCGATCGCGTCTCTGCATTTAAAGCTACAGTCGCCGCTGATGTCAGCCAGTTGGATGCAGAAACCGCCGCCAAACTGGAAAAAGTCGCCAACGAGCAAGTTAAAAAGCGCGGTAAAATTGCCAAGCCAACAGCTTTGTTAGTGGACAAATCCGGAAGTATGAATGTAGCGCTGGAAGTTGGTAAGCAAATTGCTGCGTTAATTTCTGGTATCACCGAAGCAGATTTATTTGTCTATGCTTTTGACACCATCGCTTACCCTGTAAAAGCACAGGGTAAAGAACTATCAGACTGGGAAAAAGCATTCCAGCACATTTTTGCGAACGGTGGTACTAGCGTAGGGGCGGGATTGGAAACCATGCGGCTGAAAAAGCAGCTGGTAGAACAAATCATTATTGTCACCGACGAAGGCGAAAACACCCAGCCCTACTTTGCTGAAGCTTACCAAGCCTATCAGCGAGATATGGGAGTAATGCCTAATGTAATTATCGTCCGAGTCGGAGGATGGTGTGATTACGTTGAACGCAAGCTGAAGGAAAAGCAAGTACCTGTAGATACCTTCACTTTTGCGGGTGACTATTATTCTCTACCGAACCTCGTACCCTTGCTGTCTCGTCCATCTCGCTTAGAGTTGCTGATGGAAATTTTAGATACTCCGTTACCTGTGCGGGATGACAAGTAGAAAAAGTTAGGAGTTAGGAGTGAGGAGTTAGGAGTTATGAGGCGCGGAGTGAGGAGTTAAGAGTGAGGAGTGAGGAGTTAGGAGTTAAGAATTAAAGATTAATTTGGAAAAATCTTACAATATAATACTTACGCTTATTCCCAACTCATAATTCATCATTCATAACTCTTAACTCCTCACTCCTAACTCCCGTAATCTAAACCACTTGCGTGCCCTAACAGTTCAGAGCTTACATACATAGTACGAGAGGAAAAGTACCGTTGCTCTAATGCAGGGGGCGTGAAACGAGAAAGGCGCAAAGAACCTGGGAGGTTAGCTTAGAAGCAGCTATCCTTGAAAGAGTGTGTAAAAACTCACCAGCGGAGTTCCTTTCAAGTGACGGACGCTTTGCTCTGGCGACTTGCACGCAAGTGGTTTATATTACGGGAGTTAGGAGTGAGGAGTTAGAAATTAGGAGTTAAAAGTTATGAATGATGAGTTGCGAATGAGCGTAAATATTATATTATACGATTTTTCCAAATTAATCTTTAATTCTTAACTCCTAACTCCTCACTCCTCACTCTTAACTCCTCACTCCGCGCCTCCTAACTCCTAACTCCTGTACAGACAATATGGAATTTGATTATTTTAGAAACTACGAAAACTCTCCTACAAATAGCAACCGCCAAAGCTTACTTGCTAGTGGATGGCGTCCTTTTAACCGAGAATTTAACTGGGAATACGTATGGCATTTAATGCATAGTGATACACGGGAGTTAACTCAAAAAACTTTAAATTTAGCCAGTAACGTTGCTGAAACTCTGGGACGCAATCATTATGCTTGGTGGGCAAATTTATTAAATATTGTCTCGGAAAATACCCGCTACGAATTTGAAAAATATTGGAATTATATCACACCAGAACCACTCTCACCAGATTATCGCTATAAGGACGTTTTAAGTACGGAAACGCCTATCCATCAATTCGTCAGTCGTAATAGCATTCCCATTGATTATCTTCTCAATCGACTGCAAGAAATTACTGTTATGCGAGTTTTACAATTATTGGGACGCCCTGATATTATCACTCAATATTATTTAGAAAGAGAATTTTATTTTCCTGCCGAAAAATTTATTAATTGGGAACGCCTGGATGTTGTCAATACTGTTTATGCTTATTGGGCGAAAGAAGACGTTTGGCTGCAAATTGACCCCTACGACCGAGGAAGGCGACAATATACTTTAATGGCAAAAAAATTATCCCCATTAATTAATAAAGCGACTTATGATTTAGCAGTGATGTTGAGTGGATATCAAAGCCGTGTGGGGAAGGTTCACAATCAATTTGCTATTCGCAGTTTTCCCTTGGAGATTCAAAGTTTTACCGACACAGTACAACAGGCGATTCTCAATCAACATCAGTTAGCAGTATTGGTACACGGAGAACCGGGTACGGGTAAAACCGTTTGGACACAAGCTGTTGCTAAAGAAATTCTTGTACCGCTGGGGTATGTGATTTTTATTTTGGATCATGATGCGATCGCTAACTTTGTACCACCCACATACTTAGAGAGAATTTGTATTATTATTAACGAGGCGGATAATTTAGCACAAAATCGTGCAAGTGAAGTAGCGCAATACAGCAACAAAACCGAACATATTTTAAGTTTACTAGATGGCACTTTATACCAGAGTGTAATAGATGATTCTGGCATTCATACACAGCAAAAATTGGTTGTATTAATGACTTGTAATACCACAGAAAGATTAGATCCAGCTATGTTACGTAAGGGTAGAGTTGATTTAATGTGTGAATTTACTCATCGATTTGTTTGAATAATAAAATTAACCAGATGATGTTAATGGTTAATGGTTAATAGTTAATGGTTAATGGTTAATAGCCATGAACCATGAACTATGAACGAACTTCAGTTATATTTCTCATAACTTAAATATGACTGCTATAGCAGTGAAAAATTCTGGAATTAATCTCAAAAGTTGTGTAGATAATTAATAATTGCTAGAAATAACTTACTGAATAATTGTGAAAATTCAACAACTGATTGTACAAGCACTTAGCCTTCCTAACAACGCCATTTCCTAGCATGTCAGTCAGGAACTAGCAGGACTTTATCCGAAAAAGGCGATATTGGAAGGTAGCGATTCTACCTTCGATGTTGAGAGATACGCCAAAGCAAAACTTTGCAGGCTGAAATATGATACCTCCATCCATAACCAGATTGCCTCTTCCTGGAATGGTATGGACAACAAAATTTACAATTATACTGAAAATGCCAGCTTTGAAGTGACATGGCAAGGACATCAACTCGATCTACTCTTAATGAGTTGGCAACAAGGTTATTGTAAAGAAAGATTTTACTGGATTTTAGCTGACAGCAAAGAAGTAGCTGAAAACTTCTTTGCGGCTGTTTGCGAGTGGAATTCGGAAATTCAAGGCGAAATTTTAGTCTTTGAAGATGGTTACTGGGCGAAAGATTCAGAATTATTTGAGTCGATTCAAAGCTCAAATTTTGATAACCTGATTTTAGCTGGAACTCTCAAACAAGATATTCAAGATGACTTAGCGCACTTTCTTGCTTCGCAGGAGATTTACGAAACCTACGGTATTCCTTGGAAACGGGGAATTTTGTTTATCGGCTCTCCCGGTAATGGCAAAACTCACGCGGTAAAAGCTTTAATTAATAAAATGCAAGTGCCATGCTTATATGTAAAAAGCTTAAAATCTCAATATGATAATCCTCATCATAGCATTCAACAAGTATTTAAACGAGCGCGACAAACTGCTCCTTGTATTCTAGTTTTAGAAGACCTTGATTCTCTAGTGGGAGAAGAAAACCGTTCATTCTTTTTGAATGAAATTGACGGTTTTGCTGCTAATACAGGAATAGTAATTTTAGCCACAACAAACCATCCAGAACGCATAGATTCAGCAATTTTAAATCGTCCCAGTCGATTTGACCGCAAATATTATTTTGAGTTACCAGCTTTACCAGAACGAGTTGCATATATCAACTTGTGGAACGAAAAATTTAAACCAGCATTGCGTTTAGCAGATACAGCTATTAACCAAATTGCCGAAATGACTGAAGGCTTTTCCTTCGCCTACCTCAAAGAACTATTTCTCTCATCAATGATGCACTGGATGGGAGGAATGGAAGCTGGTGCTATGGATAAAAGTGTTATTTCACAAGTAGCTGTTTTGCTACAACAAATGCAAAGTGCAACCGGTGATGAAAAATTAGGAGAGTAAGCTTTTAATTAATGTCACACATTAAGCCGTGAAATAAATTAGCCGTGAAATAAATTAGCCGTGAAATAAATTTCCGGCTTAAAGCTCAAACCCGTTGGAAACGGGTTAAAGATTTGCGATATTCAGCTAATAGCAGGCTTTAGTTTTGATCCGGAAATTTATTTCAAGGCTTTTTTACGACTGGTGCAATATGTGACAAAAATACAACTGGCGATGAAAATTAGGAAAGTAAAATGAAATTACAACGCTATGAAGATGCAAGTAAGTTTTATGACCGGGTAAAAGACTATTTGCTGTGTCAAGAAGCAATGCATAATCATCTGTTAGGTATTACTAATACCTTGATTAACCGCCCAGAAAGGTATAAATGTCAACCTTATTTAGCAATGGTGGAAGTAAGTGGAGATATTATCGCAGTAGCAATGAGAACTCCACCTTATCCGTTGCTATTGTCGAAAATCAAAGATTTAGGTGCAGTCAAAATTATTGCTCAAGATTTGCATGCATCTTCTGAAATCTTGCCAGAAGTTAATGCTCCCACCACTGAAGCAGAAGCTTTTGCACAAACATGGCGATCGCTCACCAATCAATCCTATCAACTCAAGATGGCAATGCGTACTTTTCAATTAAGACAAGTTCAAAATATTGCCAACGCTTCAGGCTTTTTACGGTTGGCTAAGGAAAGTGATAAAGAACTTATGGTACGCTGGTATGAAGCTTTTTGCTTAGAAGCCCTTGGTGAGATTGAATCAGATCCGCATGACCGGATTAACTACAATCTACAGCAAAAAACAGCTTATCTTTGGCAAGATAAAGTAAGTGTTTCAATAGCTTGTAGAGGTCAACTTACACCCAATGGGGTGCGGATTAATTTAGTATACACACCTCCAGAGTACCGTAAAAAAGGCTATGCTACTGCCTGCGTCGCAGCCTTGAGTCAGACATTACTCAACCAAGGACATAAATACTGCTTTTTATTCACCGACTTAGCCAACCCAACATCTAACCATATCTATCAAGCGATCGGCTATCAGCCTGTAGGTGATTTTCACAACTACTCATTTACAGAAAACTCCTAAACTCTGCGCCTCCGCGCCTCTGCGTGAGAAAAAAAATCTATGTCAATTTTACACCACCACTCCATCACCATCACTGACGTAAAAGCAGCAGCCAAGCATCTTGCTGGTATTGCTAACCATACCCCAGTTCTCACTTCCAGAACAGTTAATCAACACACCAATAGCCAAGTATTTTTCAAATGCGAAAACTTTCAACGTACCGGTTCGTTCAAATTTAGAGGTGCATACAACGCACTGACACAATTAAGTCAAGAACAAAAACAAAAAGGCGTTTTAACCTTTTCATCAGGAAATCATGCACAAGCGATCGCACTCGCGGGAAAATTACTAAATATCCCCACTACTATCGTAATGCCAGAAGACGCCCCCGGTGTCAAACAAGCAGCTACTCGCGGTTACGGTGCAGAGGTAATTTTATATAACCGCAGCAAAACAAACAGGGAAGAATTCGCTCACACTTTAGCACAGGAAAAGGGTTTAATAATTATTCCCCCTTACGACCATCCTGACATAATCGCGGGACAAGGTACAGCCGCCAAAGAATTAATTGAAGAAGTTGGAGAATTAGATTTACTGTTAGTTTGTTGTGGTGGAGGTGGGTTACTTTCCGGTAGTGCGATCGCATCGAAAGCACTTTCACCAAATTGTAAAGTAATTGGAGTAGAACCAGAACAAGCCAACGATGCTATTCGTTCCTTTCACAGCCAAATTTTGCACATTATAAATAATCCCGATACTATCGCCGATGGTGCGCGTACTCCCAGTTTGGGTAAGATTACTTTTCCTTTGGTACTGCATTATGTTGATGATATGGTGACGGTATCTGAAGAAGCAATTATTCGCACCATGTTTTTCATGTGGGAACGTTTAAAAATTGTCGTCGAACCGACTGGAGTGTTAGCGGCGGCGGCTTTATTAGAAGGTGTGGTGACTCAACCAGGTGGAAAAATTGGCGTGATAATTAGCGGTGGAAATGTAGATTTTGTGCAAGCATGTCAACTTTTTTCTAAGTTATATTCTCTTTAAGCTGAAGTTTATCATTAATTTTTGTCTTAGTATAAATTTGGATAAAACTCTAGCGAATTTAGGTTTGGAATTGAAACGCAGAGAGAAGTCTGAGCGGCGGCTTCCGCCGATCGCGAAGCGCGTCCGGCGGGGGCGGAAAAATCGGAGATTTTTCCGCCGTCGGGCAAACGCCCGACGCTGCAAGGCGAAGCGCCTTGCAGCCACCCCCGCTCGGACTATCAGAACTTCGGTGGGTACGCAGAGGGAAACGCAGAGAGAAGTCTGAGCGGCGGCTTCCGCCGATCAGAACTTCGGTGGGTACGCAGAGGTGGTTTATAAATACATGAATTAAGAAAAATATTTATGTTCTTGTCTTATTTATAGAAGAAAATGAATGATTTTCGCTTAGTCAAAATTAGCAAATACCTCAGCAAACACCTCCGCCATCAACCAGAAAGAATTGGTATTAAACTTGCTCCCGGTGGCTGGGTTGCTGTTGATGAACTATTAGCAGCTTGTAAGAAAAATCGGTTTCTCATTAGCCGTGAGGAACTAAATGAAGTTGTCGCTAATAATGACAAACAACGTTTTTCTTTTGATTCTACGGGTACTTTAATTCGTGCTAACCAAGGACACAGCGTTGAAGTTGATTTGCAACTGAAACCTGTTGTTCCTCCTAATGTACTTTATCACGGTACGGGTCACAAAGCTGTTGAGTCTATTTTGCAAACAGGACTCAATAAAATGTCGCGTCACCACGTTCATTTATCAGCAGATATTGCTACAGCAAAAATAGTTGGTGCAAGACATGGTAAACCTGTTGTTTTTACTGTGGATACAGCCGCTATGCATGAAGCTGGTTATATTTTCTATTGTTCTGATAATGGTGTTTGGTTGGTAGATAATGTGCCACCAGAATATTTACGTTTAAATTCCTAATAGAAATATTTTACGACCTGTACAACGGCGTTGATAATTTTGAGTCTCGCACCAAGACGCAAAGCCGCCAAGGTTCTCTTTGCGTCTTTGCGCGCCAGTCGCCTGCGGAGGGAAACCCTCCGGAGAGCGCTGGCTTGGCTTTGCGTGAGCTTTTCATATTTAAAATCAGCAATGCCAAAAAAATACCCACCCAAGGGGATACCTAGGATGGGACATTTGGGTTAGAGGTACGTATTTACCGTACCTCTACAGGATTATTTGCTCTCAGTAAAATCAGCGTCAATCACATCATCACCGCCAGGAGGAGTGGAAGCACCACCATCGGTGGGACCACCATCAGCACCAGGAGTTCCGCCACCAGCTTGTTGATAGATATTGCTACCAACTGCGAATAGCGCCTGTTGTAGTTCTGGCATTAATTTCTTGATCCGCTCGTCGTCTTCGGTGGAAACAGCATCGCGTAGGTCTTTCACCAAACCTTCGACTTTGGTCTTGTCGGCTGCGGGGACTTTATCACCCAACTCTTGCAACTGCTTCTCGGCTTGATACGCCAAAGAGTCAGCTTGGTTTTTGCGATCGATTTTCTCACGACGCTCTTTGTCAGTAGAGGCGTTTCTCTCGGCTTCATTAACCATCCGCTCAACTTCGGTTTTATCGAGGGTCGAAGCGCCAGTAATGCTGATGGACTGTTCCTTACCAGTACCTTTGTCTTTAGCGGTAACGTTCAAAATACCGTTGGCGTCGATATCAAATACTACTTCGATTTGAGGTACACCGCGAGGTGCTGGGGGGATACCATCAAGGCGGAAAGTTCCGAGGCTCTTGTTGTCAGAAGCCATTTCCCGCTCACCTTGGAGGACGTGAATTTCTACGTTAGTTTGACCGTCCACAGCGGTAGAGAAAACTTCCGATTTCTTGGTGGGAATAGTGGTGTTGCGGGGGATAATTTTGGTCATAACGCCACCCAAGGTTTCCACACCCAAGGACAGCGGTGTTACGTCTAACAACAAGATACCCGTAACATCACCACCAAGTACACCAGCTTGAATAGCAGCACCAACTGCTACCACTTCATCAGGGTTAACACTTTGGTTAGGGTCTTTACCTAACACCCGTTTCACCACGTCTTGCACTGCGGGGATACGGGTAGAACCACCAACTAATACGACCTCATCAATATCGTTCTTATTGACTTTTGCATCGCGTAATGCATTTTCAACAGGAACGCGACAACGGTCAATTAAGTCTGAACAGAGTTCTTCAAACTTAGCACGAGTTAGCGTTGTATCCAGGTGCTTAGGACCATCCTGAGTAGCGGTAATAAATGGTAGGTTAATTTCCGCTTGGGTAACGCTAGAAAGTTCAATCTTGGCTTTTTCTGCTGCTTCGGTTAGACGCTGCAAAGCTTGTCTGTCTTTGCGTAGGTCGATACCTTCTTGTCTTCTAAATTCTTCGGCTAAGAAATCAACGATTTTCTTATCAAAGTCGTCACCACCTAGGTGAGTATCACCAGAAGTAGCTAATACTTCAAACACGCCATCGCCTACTTCCAAGATGGACACGTCGAAAGTACCACCACCAAGGTCAAATACCAAAATGGTTTCGTTGCTCTTTTTGTCAAACCCGTATGCTAAGGAAGCGGCGGTAGGTTCGTTAATAATCCGCAGTACATCAATACCGGCAATTTTACCAGCGTCTTTGGTAGCTTGGCGCTGGGAGTCGTTGAAGTAAGCAGGAACGGTGATAACAGCTTGAGTTACAGTTTCGCCAATGTATTTGCTAGCATCTTCAACTAGCTTGCGGAGAACTTTCGCGGAAATTTCTTCCGGAGCAAACGCTTTGCCAGCTTGAGGACACTCTAGCTTAACATTGCCGTTGCTATCGCGCTGTACTTTGTAAGAAACTTCAGTCGCTTCGTGGGTAATTTCGTCGTATTTGCGTCCGATGAAGCGCTTAACAGAGTAAAAAGTGTTTTCGGGGTTCATCACCGCCTGACGCTTGGCGATTTGACCTACTAAAGTATCGCCATTTTTAGCAAACGCTACAACTGACGGTGTTGTGCGAAAACCTTCTGCGTTAGCAATAACCGTGGGTTTACCACCTTCCATTACTGCTACGCAGGAGTTTGTCGTACCTAAGTCAATTCCAACTACTTTTGCCATTGTAGGTGCTGGCTCCGTATAACTACAAATGAATGAGAGTATAAAGGACTAATTTTTTGAACTAACTGAATTTAGAAAGCAGCCAGTTCAGCATTAATACCTTTGGTTTTACGAGGGTGAAAACCCAAGACTATGCTGATGATATATATACTGAGCCTGTGTAGCCAGTTCATGAAGGGTGGTTTTCCGAACCTAAGTAAGGACGGTTATGCTTCATGTCTTGTGTTGGCTTTTTTATTGGCTCACATATTTATTGCCTTCACTGTGTCTAATGTATGAGAATTAATACTTGCTGCGATTCGGGTGAACCGTAATATAAAAGTGGTGTTTGCCGTCTTTAGCGATTAGTTGGTGGTTGTTTGTTGTTTGTTGTTTGGAAAAATCACTGTTAGTCTGTTGGGTACAGATGTAGGGCACTCAAAACATCCCTAACTTTCTTTAAAATGTAGTATTAATATCTAAAATTATGTTGAGAAACATCAACGTCAACTCAACCTACGCATTGTAGGACACCTGATGTCAAGCACTTTGGCACTCCATGTTAGACTTTAAGTCTAAAGCGCAGCGCAATTCAATGACACTCCGAATAGTTTACCCCCACATTGAGAAAGAAGAAGGTCAACCCGCTCGACTACAAAGACTGCCGCGTATTCGAGTGGCTCAAATTGTGATGGATTATTTGGCTTATGGTTGGTCAGTAGAGGAAATTTATCGTCAGCATCCATACCTACAAGCTTCCGAGGCTTATGCTGTAATGGGCTATTACTTTGACCATCAGGAAGAAATTGATGCTGAAATTCGTGCTGAGTGGGAACAAGCACAACAACAGAAAACTACTGCCCCTGCATCACCGTTTGTTGTACGGATGCGTGCAAGAGGGCTTTTGTAAGTGGCAATAACGAAGAAAATATTTGGTCTGTGAGAATCACGCGAAATTATAGAGCGCTTGGCATTTTAGAAGAAGATACAGTCACATGGTTTTGGGTTGGTAGTCACGACGATTACGAGAGATTTTTTGGTAGTGCGATCGCATCTTTTATAAAAAGGCAATCTGCTGATTCTTACAATAAAATAGGCTGGATTGCCGAAAATAATTCTATGCTTGTTTTGTCTCCTACCCTCCAATCTCGACTCTCATCACCCCTCAAAATTGGCTCCTTCTCCCTCAACAGTCGGGTTTTGCAGTCGCCTTTATCTGGAGTGACAGATTTAGTATTTCGTCGCTTGGTACGCCGTTATGCACCAGATTCAATGATGTATACGGAGATGGTTAGCGCCACGGAGTTGCATCACGTCAAGCATTTACCAAAAATTATGGAGGTTGACTCTAACGAACAACCAATTAGCATTCAACTTTTTGACTGTCGCCCCGATTTTATGGCAGAAGCGGCACAGAAGGCAGTAGAAGAAGGTGCTGATACGATTGATATCAATATGGGTTGCCCTGTCAACAAAATCACTAAAAAAGGTGGTGGTTCTTCGTTATTGCGGCAACCGGAAGTAGCTGAGGCAATTGTGCAGGAAGTAGTAAAAGCCGTTAATGTGCCAGTTACATTAAAAACCCGTATCGGTTGGGATGATGAAGAAATTGTAATTCTCGATTTTGCCAAACGTATGCAGGATGCGGGAGCGCAAATGATTACGGTACACGGACGCACCCGCGCCCAAGGTTATAATGGTAACGCTCGTTGGGAATGGATTGCCCGTGTAAAAGAAGTGCTTTCTATTCCTGTAATTGCCAACGGTGATATTTTCTCGGTTGAGGCGGCGGTGAAATGTTTACAGCAAACTGGTGCTGATGGTGTTATGTGTTCCCGTGGAACTTTGGGTTATCCGTTTTTGGTAGGTGAAATTGACTATTTCCTGAAAACTGGGGAAAAGTTACCGCCACCAACACCAATTCAACGTTTGGAATGTGCTAAAGAACATTTACAGGCACTGTGGGAATATAAGGGTGAAAGGGGTATTCGTCAAGCTCGTAAGCACATGACTTGGTATGCTAAAGGCTTTGTTGGTGCGGCTGAGTTACGGGGACAATTGAGTTTAATAGAAACAGTACAGCAAGGTGTAGATTTGATTGATCAGGCGATAAGCCGGAGGCTTAACGCTTCGCGTATCGCGCAATTGGCAAATGGATATGAGACTATCGAAGAAAATCAGATGGCGATAAGCCGGAGGCTTAACGCTTCGCATATCGCACAGTAACTGATGGGAATGGTGCGTGAAGCGAAGCTATCCTAAAGGGAATAGCATTTCAAAATCCTGATTTAGTTAGAGCTTAGCTGTGCCTGAATTGCTGATACTATCTTATTTTCCCAATCTGGGTCATCAAAGTTTACAACAGTTCCACGGGGACGGGAACGCCGTCGATCCATATAAGCATGAAATGCTTCCTGATCATCTCGATGGGTGAGGATGTAACGCTTTAGCTCCTGATCACTCATTGCTGTATAATTTACGTTTGTCATGGCTCAATACTCCCATCCGGTTGAATTTCAAGCTCAATTTGTTCACCCTGCCCAGCTAGAACAAATAGGTTGAGTGTTCGTTCATCGAGACGCACAATGTGAATTGGCTGAAACATTACATTGGTAAGAATATGGCAAAGTCTATATAAAGTTCTTAGCTGCGTCTGGGTGGGTTCTCTCATACATTTATCATAAATGGACTCAAATGACCTAGACGTTAAGCCTTGTAGAAACAGTTGATCCAGGTTTTAGCTTGACAACCTTCAGTGTATTTAGGCTAGCATCCGCACAACCGCTAATAAATCCGCCCATCGCTTGGATTTGTTGCAGATATTCTATAGCTGCTTTTGTAATAACTTCTCCTGGCATTAACACAGGAATTCCCGGAGGGTAGGGACAGACAATTTCCGCACAGATGTGTTCTGTAGTTTCTTGGATGGGTAATGTTTCAGTAGCGGCAAAAAAAGCTTCACGGGGCGAAATACGCATATAATTTCCCATGTTAATAAAAGCATTCCATACACCAGGCGTTTTGAAAACCCCACCCCCTGCCCCCTCCCCGCAAGCGAGGAGGGGGTTATAAGTTAGTTCTGCTTCTGCTCCCTCTTTATTTACAAAAAGGCGATTCAAAAATAATCCTGCCCCCTCCCCGCAAGCGGGGAGGGGGTTGGGGGGTGGGGTTATATTGGCGAGATTGGTGAAGGCTTGTACCAAATTTTCTATATCCTCTTGGGTATTGCCCAAGCTGATAATAAAAGTAAGATGTTGCAACGATGAAAATTCAGCAGTTACACCTAACTTTTGGTCAAGAATTTCTTCTGCTGCAAAGCCTGTTAAACCTAAACCAGAAACGTTGACGGTTAACCGCGTTTTGTCTAACGCCACAAAACCAGATCCCCCCAACCCCCCTTGCAAAGGGGGGCTAGTTGCAGATCCCCCCAACCCCCCTTGTAAAGGGAGGCAAGAAAAATCTATTCCCCCCTTTTTAAGGGGGGACAAAGGGGGGATCTGCAAAACTGATAATCCCGGAATTTGACTAATACGGTTTCTCGCCTCATCTGCAAGTTGCAATGTGCGAGACATTAACTCTTTTCCATACAATGCCATTTGCTGACGCGCTGCATCTAAGGACGCAAGCAGTAAATAACTGGGACTGGTAGACTGTACTAATTGCAACGCTTTACTGAGGCGATCGCATAATATCCTTTCCCCTTTCACATGCAGCATCGATGCTTGAGTTAAAGCACCAAGGGTTTTATGAATGGATTGTACGCTTAAATCCGCACCTGCTGCTAAAGCCGGTATGGGTAGTTCAGGATGAAAGGCGAAGTGTGCGCCATGGGCTTCGTCTACGAGTAATGGGATATTGTATTGGTGGGTAATTTGCGCGATCGCGCTCACATCCCCACAAACGCCGTAATATGTCGGATAAACCATCATCACGGCTTTGGCGTCGGGATGTTGTTTTAGTGCTGCTTCTACAGCGTTGGGGGTAATACTGTGAGCGATATCTAAAATTGGGTCGTATTCTGGATTAATAAAAATTGGCATCCCGCCAGAGAGAATTAATCCTGCTATGGCAGAGGAATGAACATTTCGCGGCAAGATAATTTTATCACCAGCGCCGCAAGTAGCAAGAATTGCCGCTTCAATTCCACAGGTAGAACCATTGACGAGAAACCAACTTTGTGTAGCACCAAAGGCTTCAGCTGCGAGTTGTTGTGCTTGTTGAATGACACCACTGGGTGCGAAGAGATTATCTAATTCTGTTAATTCTGGTAAATCTGCACGAAATGCAGCTTTTCCAAAAATCTCAGCAATTTTTTGAGAAATTCCTTGTCCTTGCTTATGTCCTGGGGTATAAAAAGGAGCGTGAAGACGTTCGGCACAGGCTTTTAAAGAGTCTAGCAAGGGTGTTTGATTTTGATTAAGCATTTTTGTAGTCAATAGTCAATAGTCAATAGTCCAAAAACAGTAGGGTTGGTTAGAAAATATGGGTGGGGATTCCCACCTCACCCAATTTTCCTATTAACTATTAACTATTAACTAATTAACTATTTGTTGAATGTAGCTATTTTGGAAGATGTCGGTTGCGGTGGTTTTTATTTAGGTTGGTAAAGTCGAATAACCTAAAGGGACTTACCATGATTTATCCCAACCCAGGTCCTTTACCCAACGAACCACAAATTCCCGACCCGGAACCAACCTTACCCCCCCGTCCCGAACCGACACCAGGGCCTACGATTCCCCAACCGACACCGAATCCCGTACCGGAACCCATACCCGGTCCGGTTCCTGAACCTGTACCAGGACCTGTTCCGGAACCCGTACCAAGTCCCGTTCCTCAGACTGTTCCTGCACCGATTCCCCAACCAATTCCTAATCCTGTTTGAAACTCATTGCAAGTAGATTTAAGATAACTTCTGGACTTCAAATCCAAAATCCAAAATCTAAAATCCAAAATCTAAAATGCTAAGAGCCGGGATTGTCGGACTTCCCAACGTTGGAAAATCTACATTATTCAATGCTTTGGTTGCTAATGCCAAGGCTGATGCTGCTAATTTCCCTTTTTGTACCATTGAACCGAATGTGGGCGTTGTTGCTGTACCGGATGAACGCTTAAATGTTCTCGCTAAGATTTCCAATTCAGCACAAATTGTCCCGGCGCGTGTTGAATTTGTGGATATTGCCGGTTTGGTTAAAGGTGCAAGTCAAGGCGAGGGACTAGGTAATCAATTTTTATCGCACATTCGCGAAGTAGACGCAATTGTTCATGTGGTGCGTTGTTTTGAAAATGATGACATTATTCACGTTGCTGGTTCGGTCGATCCAGCGCGTGACATTGAAATCATTAATTTAGAACTTGGTTTAGCTGATTTGGCACAAATTGAGCGGCGCATAGAACGTACCCGCAAACAAGCTCGTACTAGTAAAGAAGCACAGTTTGAAATAACAGTTTTGGAAAAATTAGCTGCTGCATTAAATGAAGGAAAATCAGTGCGGCAAGTTAGTTTAACTGAAGAAGAAGCTGCGGTGGTTCAAATACTAGGACTGCTGACATATAAACCGATTATTTATGCCGCTAATGTCTCTGAAGATGACTTAGCAACGGGAAATAAATATGTAGAGCAAGTGCGGCAAATTGCAGCACAAGAAAATGCTCAAGTTGTTGTTGTTTCTGCGCAAGTTGAATCAGAATTAATTGAAATACCAGAAGAAGAAAGAGGTGAGTTTCTTGCTTCTTTAGGTGTAAAAGAAGGCGGTTTAAAATCTTTAATTCGTGCTACCTACGAACTTTTAGGTTTGCGCACTTATTTCACTTCGGGTGAAAAAGAAACCCGCGCTTGGACAATAAAAGCAGGGATGGTAGCGCCACAAGCAGCCGGTGTAATTCATAGTGATTTTGAACGCGGATTTATTCGGGCTGAAACTGTTGCTTATGATGATTTAGTCACTGCTGGTTCAATGAATGGTGCAAAGGAAAAAGGATTAGTTCGTAGTGAAGGTAAGGATTATGTTGTTAAAGAAGGAGATGTAATGTTATTCCGGTTTAATGTCTAATTCAACCAACAGTTAATAGTCATTAGTCATTGGTCATTAGTTAGTGGTTAGTACTTCATACAAAAAACCATTATCCCTTAACCATGAACAATCAACTAATGACTAATGACTAATGACTAATGACTAAAACAAATTTAAATCCGTGACAGCGCCAAGACTGCTGGAAGATACCAATTTAGCGTATTTCGCCAGTACTCCGGTGCGATAACGAGGCGGACGGGGTTGCCATTGATCACGACGACGAGCTAATTCTTGATCAGATACGTGTAGTTGCAATAACCGGGCATGAGCATCAATAGTGATGGTATCACCTTCTTGGACTAAAGCGATCGCACCCCCAACCGCAGCTTCCGGTGCAACGTGTCCAACTACCATCCCGTAAGTACCGCCAGAAAAGCGCCCATCGGTAATTAATCCCACGGAATCTCCTAAACCTGCACCGATAATTGCTGAGGTGGGAGCCAGCATTTCCCGCATTCCGGGACCTCCCTTTGGACCTTCATAGCGAACAATAATCACATCACCAGCATTGATTTTCTTCGCTAGAATTGCCTCTAAGCAGGATTCCTCGGATTCAAATACTCTTGCCGGACCAGTAATTTTAGGTACTTTTACTCCAGTAATTTTAGCTACTGCTCCTGATTCTGCCAGATTACCCTTCAGTATAGCTAAATGTCCTTGTGGATACATCGGGTTAAACCAAGGGCGGATAACGTCTTGGTTGGATGGTGGCTCATCTGGCACATCTGCCAGGACTTCTGCTATAGTTTGACCTGTAATGGTGAGGCAATCTCCGTGTAATAAATTATTTACAAGTAGCATTTTCATGACTTGGGGAATACCACCAGCTTTGTGTAAATCTGTAGCAACATACTTACCACTAGGTTTTAAATCACACAAAACTGGGACACGAGCGCGGATAGCTTCAAAATCATCAAGACAAAGTTCTACACCAGCAGCATGAGCGATCGCCAAAAAATGCAACACAGCATTTGTCGAACCACCCACCGCCATAATCACAGAAATCGCATTTTCGATAGATTTACGGGTGATAATTTGCCGGGGTAAGATTTGCTTACGAATCGCTTCTACTAAAACCAGAGCCGACTTTTCGGTACTGTCGGCTTTTTCTTCATCTTCTGCCGCCATAGTCGAGGAATAGGGTAAACTCATCCCCATCGCCTCAAAAGCAGAAGACATGGTATTGGCTGTGTACATTCCTCCGCAAGAACCAGCACCCGGACAAGCGCGGCGTTCCACTTCTAACAACTCGTTTTGGTCAATTTTCCCGGCGCTGTATTGTCCGACAGCTTCAAAAGAACTGACAACGGTTAAGTCGCGTCCGTTGTAGTGTCCAGGTTTGATGGTACCACCGTAAACAAAGATAGCGGGAATATTCATGCGAGCGATCGCAATCATTGCCCCTGGCATATTCTTATCACAACCGCCAATCGCCAGCACTCCATCCATACTTTGTCCGTTGCAGGCGGTTTCTATCGAATCGGCAATTACTTCGCGTGACACCAAGGAGTATTTCATCCCCTCGGTTCCCATTGAAATACCATCGCTGATTGTAATTGTACCGAATACTTGCGGCATCCCTTGGGCTTTTTGAATCCCTATTTCTGCCCTTTGTGCCAGTTTATTGATCCCCATATTACAAGGGGTGATGGTGCTATAGCTATTGGCAATACCAACAATTGGTTTGATGAAATCCTCATCTTGAAAACCAACGGCGCGTAACATAGCACGATTTGGCGATCGCTGTACTCCTTGGGTAACAACTCTGCTTCTGAAATTTTCTGACATTTTGATTTCCTCAACGCCATCTTTTAAGCTTTTGGCGCTTCTCCTCTGTATGATTATTTCAAAATATCAGAAACACTACATTTAATTTCCACGCCCCTAGTGAAAGACTATTGCTAAATTGCTACCTTTAGTGATGAAGCGTACCATCTGGCATGATTGCACCATGCAACTTTGTCCCAGTCAGATATGCTCCATATATATTCGCGTCCTGTAAATTGGCGGCGGTGAAGTCAGCATCGATCAAATCTGTCATCTTCATATGCGCCCCATCAAGTATAGCTCCTGTGAGCTTAGCTTCAAATAAATTTGCTCCATTCAGGTTAGCTCCTGCTAGGTTAGCTCCTGTAAGATTAGCTCTAACCAGAGAAGCTTCTCTGAGGTTAACCCCCACCAGGTTTGCTTTACTTAAATCAACTTCACTCAGTGATGCACCTTGTAAATTCGCACCACTAAGATTCACTCCATACAAGTAACCACCGATAAGGTTTACACCTTTGAAATTTCTTTCTCCCGCCTGATAGCGTTTTAAAAGTTCATCTACATCCATTGCGCTAGCTTCAAAACTCCTTTATTTAGTGTGGCTCACATCAAGATATGTATCAGTTATTTATGTTACTTAATATTTTTGTTAAATAAAATATCATATTAAGTTAATAATTTTTAAGCAACAGAGTAGTTAATAGTTAATGGTTAATGGTTAATGGTTAATGGTTAATAGCCATGAACCATGAACTATGAACCATGAACCATGAACCATGAACTATGAACCATGAACCATGAACCATGAACCACTAACTCTCTACTTCCCATGCTGCCTGAAAAAAGTCCCGTTCACACACCATTGCATAGCGGTAAGTTGAATGGACTAAGGCAGAATTAGTTGTATAAAGCTCAACCAAACTTTCTAATTGTTGCACCAGTGGCTGAAAATCTGCACTGCTGTAAGTACGAATCCAGTCTGCGTACTGATGATTGGGAATACCATTAACAGCCAATTTTTCTCCTAAAAAGGCATACAAACGCATACAGGGAGACATAGCCGCAGCAGTTAAACCGACATCTCCTCCCCAAGCGGTAGCCAACAAAAAATCAGTATAGTGGCGGGTAGCTGCACCTGGTTCCACGGAACGCAAATTGACTCCCCACATAGCAGCATAGCCTTCATGGAGTCGCAGTTCTTGCAACACACCACCAGCTAGATCATGAAATGTAGTAAATGCTTGCCAATTAGGTGCTTTAGCAGCAGCGATACTATAAGCACGAGCAAAAGCTTCTAAGAAAAAAGCATCTTGTCCGACATAATAGGCAAATTTTTGTCGTGAGAGACTACCATCAGCAATACCTTGAACGAAGGGATGATGTAAACAAGCTTGCGCTAAATCTTGATTTGCCTTCCAGAGTTCATTAGAAATAGTCATTAGTCATTAGTCATTAGTCATTAGTCATTAGTCATTAGTCATTAG
>JBHYDF010000100.1:0-29016 GCA_051861145.1 Nostocaceae cyanobacterium | reverse complement strand
GGGCATTGGGCATTGGGCATTGGGCATTGGGCATTGGGCATTGGGCATTGGGCAGTGAAGTACTAATTTTTCCCTAGCCCCTAGTCCAAGCGCCCCTAGCCCCTAGTCAAAAATGGGATGTTTGAGATTTTTTTGCAAAAGCTACTGAGAAAAGTTTGCACTTAAGTTATGCTTGTTTATGGAGCTAAACTCCTGGGAATAAGAATCGGATGGGAGAAAAAGCCCCGTAGTTACTGCGAGTTCATTGCATTTTGAGGGCGGCTATCTTGAAATCTTTCAGTTCAGAAATAGAAGCAAAACACGTTGTAGAGGTAAATTGGGCAGACCGCTGGCAAGTCTATCAACGCTTGCGGGAACTAGATATTCCTTGTTGGTGTGAGACTAACCAGCCATTGAAAGTTCAAATTGACAGCGCGATCGCAGCTGTTCAACTTTGGAGTGTTATGCGGCAATTCACAGTCCCCCGTTGTGAATTGATTTCAACTTTAGAACTCTGTTGGCAAGTTCGCTATCAAGATTACTAAATACCTGATACCGTCACTTAACCTGCTTCACTTAACTGCTTGTTGTAGTCAATAATAGGTAAAAAAAATGAGTAATTCCCACGAAACCGAAATGACAGAATTTTGTCTTGAGGGAAGATTTCTCGATTTTGTTATTAAAGATGGTTATAAGCTCAAAGGTTTGCTCTTAGCGACTTCTGAGGGAGAGTGTTATATAAAATTAGCTAAACATTTACGAGTAGCTTTTGATTGGCGCTTACCGCCTGGGACTTGGCTACAAGTTGTTGGTGAGAAAAAGTGCGATCGCAAAACAGGCGAAGTTAAGTTGAAAGCCCAGCGAGTGATGGCGGGACGTTCAGAGTTAGGGACAAGGGGAGAAAGTTTCCCAGTATCCTCTTCTAGTGAGGCCAAGGCACAACCAAAGAAAGCTACTATTTTGATGTGTCAAAAGTCTGATTGTATGAAACGCGGTGGTAAAGCAGTATGTCAAGCTTTACAATCAGCTTTGAGCGATCGCGGTTTGGAAGACCAAGTAACCATTAAAGCCACTGGCTGTATGAAAAACTGCAAAGCAGGCCCTAATTTAGTAATGCCAGATAAAACCCGCTACAGCCGCATTCAAGCTGCACAAGTTCCCGCACTGATAGACAAGCATTTTGCTGCTGACCAGGATCAAGACAACGCTAGGGAAGTTACAAGTCCTATGGTTCCCGCCGCTAGTGTTTAACAAGAAAATTTTTTAACAAATTTATTTTGTCTTTTTATACTTAGTCGTACTTTTTGCTAATTATTGCAAAAAGTACAGTTTGCATAATTATTCATTTGTGAGAAGCGAGAAACCCAGTATCTCTGAGATACTGGGTTTCTGGCGTTTTATCTTTCACTACAACTAACGAGGGATGACAAACCAAGGTAAAGAGTAATATCACTATTGAGGTTGGTTAGCTAAAACCTTTCATCTTTTTACTTTTATAAAAAGCCTTAATAGAAAAAATAGTGCAAAAATATTCGTAATCACAATTTAACGATGAAAATACTGGTACTAAATGCTGGATCGAGTAGCCAAAAGAGTAGTCTGTATGAGATAACGCCTGAAACTCTCCCCACAAAACCACAACCTCCTTTATGGGAAGGAAAAGTAGATTGGACTCACCATCAAGGCGCGGCAGAAGTTGAGGTAAAAACAGCTACTGGGGAAATATTGGAAGAAAAAATCACGGCACAGTCCCGACCTGAAGTCATCGCTCATCTACTCGATACACTGTACCAAGGTTCTACTAAGGTAATTAGCCAACCTTCAGAAATTGATGTCGTCGGACATCGTGTGGTACATGGTGGACAAGAATACCGTGAAAGTGTGGAAATTACTGAAGATGTGAAACAGGCGATCGCTCATCTTTGTAATCTCGCTCCTGCTCACAATCCAGCAAATTTGGAGGGTATTGAAGCAATAGAGCAACATTTGGGCAAGATTCCCCAAGTCGCTGTTTTTGATACCGCTTTTCATACCAGTATGCCGGAAGCAGCAGCTATTTACCCTGGTCCCTATGAGTGGGTAGAACAAGGTATCCGTCGCTACGGTTTTCACGGCATCAGTCATAAGTACTGCGCTCAACGTGCTGCTGAAATTCTTGGTAAAGATTTAGAGTCTTTGCGGTTAATTACCTGTCATCTCGGAAATGGTTGCTCTTTAGCAGCAATTAAAAATGGTCGGAGTATTGATACAACGATGGGGTTTACACCCTTAGATGGACTGATGATGGGCAGTCGTTCGGGAGCCGTAGACCCCGGTATCCTCATACATCTGTTGCGGCAAGGTGACTACACCGCTGACAAGTTAGATAATGTATTAAATAAAAATTCGGGCTTACGTGGGATTTCGGGAGTATCTGGTGATATGCGAAGAATTAGGGAAGCTATTAACCAAGGTAACTCCCGCGCTCAACTTGCTTGGGATATCTACGTGCATCGCTTGCAGTCTTATATCGGTGCAATGCTTGCTAGTCTGGGAGGATTAGATGGTTTAGTGTTTACAGCTGGAGTTGGCGAAAATTCTCCAGAAATTCGTCAAGCAGCTTGTGAAGCGTTTGAGTTTTTGGGAATAAAACTCGACTTGGAAAAAAATGCAAACAAACCTATAGATGTAGATATTGCTAC
Organism: Nostocaceae cyanobacterium; assembly: GCA_051861145.1. Taxonomy (GTDB): domain Bacteria; phylum Cyanobacteriota; class Cyanobacteriia; order Cyanobacteriales; family Nostocaceae; genus JBHYDF01. The sequence goes on along the minus strand of JBHYDF010000100.1, from coordinate 26,356 downwards.
TTCCGATTCGTCAGTAAGGGTATTGGTGATACATACTCAGGAAGATTGGGCGATCGCATGTGAATGTTGGCAATTATTTAGTTAGTAGCGCTTTGCTATTTTCTAACTGACGTTTAATGTGAATTCAAAAGGGAAAGCTGTTAACCTCTGATTGGCAATAGCCTAGTTGTTTTTGGGAAAGGAACCACAGATGGACAACAAATAAAATTACTTCCTTATCTTCCCGAGCCAGCCTTGTTTTGCGGGTCTCCCGACTTGAGGAGGCAGTGCGTTGCCGGGGTTTCCCCGGTTGTAGCAACTGCCGTCGGACTGGCGTCCCGAAACGGGGGGATAGAGGGGGGTGGACACAGATAGATAATCATCTGTGTCTATCTGTGTCCATCTGTGGTCGATTATCTTAATTCACCTATAAAGGGAACTTATAATTCTTAATTCATGACAAATAATAAGTGACAAATCACGAATGAGTGATGACTAATGATTAGTTTGCGAAAGTTTTGGATTATTGGGGTAGCGATCGCACTTTTGGCAACGGGATGTGAAGAGGCGATAGAGTATTTACCACCCTTGCCAAGAATCGAGATTCCATCAGACGAACCGCCAGCGCCTCCACTTGCTAGCCAATCTGCCAGAACCGCTAAAATCGAAGCACGAATTCGCGAAGGTATTAATAAAGAGCGTGAAAAAAACGGATTGAAACCCCTGCAAAATAATGAAAGGCTAGCTGAAGTCGCCCGGAAATACAGCCGACAGATGGCGGAAAAAAATTTCTTTAGCCATACTGGGCCTGATGGTAGCACCTTAGAAAAACGAGTCAGCGCAGGAGGAATTTCTTATTGGGTAGTTGGAGAGAACCTGTTTAAAGGTACAAATATTTCCCAACCTGTACCAGTGGCGATAAAAGGTTGGTTAGAAAGTCCAGGACATCGCGCTAATATTATGCGTCCATATTTTACAGAAACGGGTGTGGGAATCTGGCAAACTGGAAATACCTACTATATAACTCAGTTATTTTTACGGCGTTAGTTTTGTCTTTTCATTTCTAAATTTCCAAGTATTTTGTCTGCTAAAGGCTCAAAACCATCGCCAAATTCAGCCGGGTAATGTAGTACAGCCCAAAATGCTTTACCATCAGATTCGCCAATAAACACAGTACCGACTATATTACGATTACCTTGTTGCCGGAAGACAATTTTTTCTCTCGCCCAAGGATATGAATCTTCTTTTGCTTGAGAACGATTAATAACTTGCCACTTATTAATAGTAAATAAGCCATTTTCCCCTAACAATCTATCTCTTGTACCTTCTAGAGTTAAGGCTTCTTCAGCAGGAAAGAAAAACTGAACGTAAACATTTTTGTTCACTTTACCATCTGGTTGCAGAGCATAAAACCATACTGCTGTTCCTTCTCCTGAACTGACTGTTTCATCAACAAAACTATTAGCTGGGATGTAAGTTGTAAAAGGTAAACCAGGTTTATTGTAAAGGTTGAGGGTGATTTGCTGTTTTTCTCCTTCCACGCTAATGGTGTCAGTAATTGTACTCGGTCTGGGTTGCGGAGTTGGTGAAGTGGGAGTTGGTATGTTGTTCGTTTGGTCGCCAGATACTTGATTTGTACACGCAACAGATGTACTAAATAGGAGTGCGATCGCTAATACATAAAAAATCCGGTTCATTATTTGCCAAACTCTTTTGCTGTTCTGTAGTTCTCATACTAAATAGGGATGAAAGTAATTAACCTCATTCCATCGGTTCGCCTAATCAGGTGATTGAAACCCAGGATGGGTGCGGCAATCTTTAGCAAGGTTTAAACTGCAAGTAGAATCTAAGTTGTACAGGTACTGGTTGTGAAAGCTAGATGGATTATTACCGCAGTCTCGGCGGCTTTGTTTTTTGGCGGTAGTTTGTTGACATCTCTGCGTGATCCTTGGTTTCAAAGCTTGCAACGTCCAGAGTGGTTGACTTTTGAATTTCTAATTCCGTTTATCTGGTTTTTTATTTGGATTTGCATCACAATCTCTGCAATTCTGGTGTGGGAGAGAAGTTCAAAACGGTTTCGTCCTTGGTTTTTGATGGGTATGTATGCTGCGATCGCTATCTTAACTTCTGCTTACAGTCCAATCGTGGTAGAACTTCGCAGTCTCACCGGTGGAATGATTGTTGGTGGTTTAGCAACAATTATCGTTTACATTTTGGCATTTTTAGTCAAGCCAATTTCTCGAACAGCTTCTTGGTTATTTCTACCTTATGCTCTTTGGGGTCCGGTAGGTACATATTTAACTTGGGTTTTAATTCAACTTAACCCCGGTGTTGCTAAGTAACCAACAGCTTTAAATATCGAGAATTACCATAGCCATCCAACCGTCATGGGTTTTTTCCAATTGAAAACGATGTAAGGTGACAGCTTTTACGTCTACTCTTTGTTGATGGCGATCGCGGTCTAGTTTTTCTCCTTGAAGGACAGCGGTAAGGTGGTGTTTGCCATCTTTTTCTTCAATTTGAATTTTCTGCGATCGCAATAGAAGAAGTTCACTATCTTTATAATAAATAAGTTCTTGGAGGAAATTGAATAACAATAGGTCTAAGGCTTCATTTTCTAAGCTAAATTTTCTTATCTCTTTTGGTTCTATTTCATCCAAATTATCAATCATAGTGTTGATTGTGGCATCACCAGCCGCTTGAAAAAGCTCTGGTAAATCTTTTCCTGTTGCGCGAAAGGCAATATCGGCGGTGGCAATATCTTCTAGAAATTCGTAATACATAATATTTTTCTCACGCACGAGGCAAGAGAGGCGCAGAGATTTGTATAAGAAAATGGTTGTTGTAAGAGCTTTGCTATTGCTCACACAATTTTAAACGTTCGATGATTTCTGTTTTATGTTTGTTCAGATTTTTTCCTATAAAAACTAATTCTGTTGCTTCTTGTGTAAATGGTTCTAATTCCCAACGTCCGGCAACAAAATTAAATAAATAAATTCTTTCGGGAAAACGAATGAAACCTTTTGCTCGATAAACGTCTGTTTCCAAACTATTAGCAAATTCTTCAAAGCATTGACGATTAAAAGTAGCAGGTGAACTGTAGCTAAAGGATTCAAATTCCAGTTGGTGGACGTGGTGTGGTGGTGCTTGTACCCGTTCTCGACCGATACCAAATAGCAAGTCAGGGTCTACTTTACCCCGGACGCTATGCAAAATAGAAGCAGTTTCGTTAATGGAATGTAATTTTTTTTCTATGGTTTGCAATTCACTTTCAGAAACTAAATCAACTTTATTTAGGATAATAGTGTCTGCGGCTTCTATTTGCATCCGGGTAGTATGACCGACAGAGGGATATTTGACCATTGCATCAGCATCAATAACGGTAATTACTCCATCGAGCCGCACTTTGGTTAAACTTTCTTGAATGTCAAAAACCAGAGCATCCGGTTCAGCAACTCCGGTTGTTTCTACTACCATATAATCTGGGTCAACAGAATCAACTATTTCATTAACAGCCGCTTCAAATTCACCTAGGAGTGAACAGCAGACACAACCGCCACCCAAATCAGCCATCTGCACATTTTTACCTTGAATAATTTTGGTATCGATGGCAATTTCGCCAAATTCGTTCATCAAAATGGCGATTTTTTTAGGGAAAGTTTCGAGGATGTGACGCAGTAGCGTTGTCTTCCCGCTTCCTAAAGGGCCGGTAATTATTGTTATTGGGGTTCTTATTTGCATAAAACATTTATTTTTAAACGAACCACAAAGAAGAGGACACTTACGTGCGGAGGTTTCCTCCGTTGAGGAAAGTGTCCGTCACAAAGATAAGGAAAAAAGATTAATTATTAAGCTAAAGCACATTTAATTTGCAACATTAAAAATTTTAAAATTCTTGTGGGGTGGGCCGGACAGCCCGCCCCAATCATGTAATTTAAATGTGGAAAATCTTAATCGAAAATCCAAAATCGAAAATCCAAAATTGTATCATCCTTTGATATTTCCTATTGGTGTTAACCGCACTACTCGTTTACTAATTCCAGCTAACTCAGCGGCTTCAATGACATCATCAATATTTTTATAGGCTCCACCTGCTTCTTCTGCTAGTCCAGAATATGAGGTACTGCGGACATAAATACCCCGGCTTTGCATATCTTTTTGGAGTTTTTCCCCGCGATAGGTTTTTCGCGCTTTTGTTCTACTCATCGTACGTCCGCTACCGTGAGCAGTGCTGAAAAAAGTTTGTTCACCACTGGGAACACCTACTAACAAATAAGAGCCAGTTTCCATACTTCCGCCAATTATTACTGGCTGGCCAGTGTTTTTGTAGCGTTCTGGAACATCTTTCATTCCAGGAGCAAAAGCACGAGTTGCACCTTTACGGTGGACAAGGAGCGATCGCTCTTTCCCATCAATAATATGATGTTCTAATTTGGCGGTATTATGGGCTACATCATAGACCATGTGCATATCTAAATCTTCTGGCGATCGCTTGAGAATTTCCGAAAACACTTCGCGGATGCGGTGCAGAATAACTTGACGATTGGCAAAAGACATATTAATACCGCATTTCATAGCAGCAAAATAGTTTTGACCTTCGGGAGAGTGGAAAGGCGCACAGGCTAATTCTCGATCCAAAATTTTGATACCATACTTACTTTCCATTACCTTGAGAAAGACTTGCAGATAGTCAGTTGCTACCTGATGACCAAATCCTCGACTACCGCAATGGAACATGACTACTACTTGATTGGGAATAGTAATTCCTAAACTTTCGGCTAATTCCCAATCAAAAATATTTTCCGGTCGAGCGATTTGAATTTCTAGATAATGATTACCAGAACCTAAAGTACCAATTTGATTAAAACCTCTATCAATTGCCTTTTCACTAATTTTGGAAGAGTCAGCACCCGTAATACATCCGTTTTCTTCTATCAATTCCAAATCTTCTTTCCAACCGTAGCCATTACCGACACACCATTGTGCGCCTTCCTCGACAACTTTACGAAACTCATTGCGCGAAAGTTTCACAAAGCCAGTGCTTCCCACTCCAGCAGGAACCCTTTCATAAAGCCTATCTACTAACTTTTTCACATAAGGTTTAACTTCATCATAGGTTAGGTTAGTCACCACCAAACGCATACCGCAGTTAATATCAAAACCGATACCGCCAGGAGAAATTACACCCCCTTCTTCTACATCCATAGCCGCTACACCACCGATGGGAAAACCATAACCAAAATGTCCATCTGGCATACACAAGGCGTACTTAGTTATCCCTGGAAGTGTGGCTACATTTGTTACTTGGTCGTAAACTGCTTCGTCCAATTCTTGAATTAACTTTTCCGTTGCATAAATTCTAGCGGGAACGCGCATCCCCTCTTTATAGGAAACTGGAATTTCCCAGATAGTGTCAGAAATTCTTTTCAAAACTTCCATCATTACCATAAACAAATTTACTCCCGTGCTTTCTTTGATGTCTACTATCTGCAATAAATTTTTGGGTTTACATAAGTAGGGTGGGTACTGCTCACCAAATTCGACTACGATTTTGAAATCATCTTCCAATAATGCAACGCTAATTCTTGCCACAAAATCCTATAGATTTGTGACGGGAGTGTAAAAATATGCTTATAAACTATTGGATATTTAGAGCATAAGATTTTTACTTTATTGCAACCTCTCTCTAAAGAAATGGCTAATACCCTAAGCTCGACTTTATCCAAAATTCAGAACTTGGTTCTCTTGATACGGCAAAAACCCTGGCTTTTTGGCAAAAACTTTTTCCATGTCACTGATTTTCGGTGAAATCGAAAAAGTAAAACTAACGTTCCACAAAGGTTTCAGCGTCAGCTTGAACGCAGCCCAAAAATGGATAAAGTCGAGCTAAGAGAATATTTAGAAATTATTGAGCGAATATAATTAGCTACTACACAAACAAAGTCAGCAAGGCAAGGACTAAGGAAAAATTAAGGGTTTCCAATACTTAATTTGCTGGTTTTCCCTAAACTTTATAAAGAAAAGAGGTAGAAAAATTTACTAATCTCACGCAAAGACGCAAAGAAAAACTCTGGGCCTCCGCGTCTCTGCGTGAGAAAAATATGCAATGTTTTAATAGCAGTCTTAATTTTGTCCTAGCGCAAAAGTAAGCATAATTTTACTCTAACTTGCCAATCTATTCAGCCAATTAACTAAATCAGCCTCATTGGCAAAATCTAGTAATGCTTCGCCTAAATCCTCCAATTGTGTGAGGGATAACTGCTGAATTTGAGATTGTAATTCGGGGCTAATTGTACCAAGCCGACGAGTTAGTAGACGTATTACTAACCTTAGTTCTGATTGTCTTCCTTCTTCTCTTCCTTCTCGAAGAATTTCTTGATAAATAACAGACTCTCTCATTTCTTCTCTCCTAAAAAGCTGACGAATAAGTTCTTCCTCAAACACTAACCCCGCCATAAGTTGCGTACACGCGGCGATACTTTGCTTTGTTGCTGCTTCTTCAATCATACTCACCTGGACTGCAACCTGTTCGAGTAAGGTTTGAGGCGAATCTGTTCGTGCTAAAGTTGCCAAGGGTAACAAACCGGGAGATGCTAGCAACAATTCCGGATCTTGCTCCCACATCCGAATAACTCGATAGCGGTGAGAGGTATTGCGGGTGGTAAATTGCTCAACAAATACTGCTTCTGAATTTGTAGGTTTAAGAAAAATTACAACCTGTTCAATGTCACAGTTGTACTGGCGATATAACCGCACCCAGTAGTCTAACATCCGCAGTGGCAGAGGCGGTGTTGATGTGGGTAAGGTTTGAACAGAAATGTTGAGCGCAGTCCCTACCCATAACGTTAAGTTTGGGTAGGGTAAGCGAAACCAATACAAAAAGTTCTCGCCACAATATTATGGTAGAATGACCTTGGTACGGCAAAACGAACTTTCGTGGAGGCACGACCAATTTTCTTATAGCAATCATAAATTATTGCTACTTTTTACTAGAGTGTTCGTCGGCAAAAGTTCCAACGACACACTGAGAACGCCAGTTTTTCTGGTAACGCTATTTATTAGTGAAAGAATCCCTAACTACAATCTTTGATTTAGTTGGGGTGCGTTCAATATCCGTTGGTTCTGATGCGAGTAACCAGCGGATGTATTGTTCTTCACATCTTGCACCTATCCAACAAATCGCCCGGAAATAAATTTCGGGCTAATAGCTGAAGTCAGCTTTTAGCTGACTGGGTAATAATCATAACCCATTTTAATGGGTTTTAGCTATAAGCCGGAAATTTATTTCACGGCTTCTTGCTTAACACAGATATTAAAAAAGACTTGGAGTCTTTAACTCCAAGTCTAAATTTTACAAAATATATTAGTATTTTCACTTACATTGTCAAAGATTGAGGATTTGTCTCAATCAATTTCGCTAAGTCTTGCAAGAACGCCGCAGCATCAGCGCCGTAAATAATACGGTGGTCACAGGTAATATTCACCTGCATTTGTTGTTTAACGCCAAACATACCATCGGCTGTTGCTACTACTTGCGGACGGGATGCCCCGATCGCTAAAATCGAACCTTGTCCTGGTGGTAAAATCGCATCAAATCTATCTACGCCAAACATCCCTAGGTTGGATACGGTAAATGTACCAGTGCTGTACTCTTCTGGTTGCAGCTTTTTGGTTCTTGCCCGTTCTACTAAAGATTTCCAATTGCGCGATAGAGAATAGATATCTAATTGGTCGGCATTCTGCAATACGGGTGTAATCAATCCTCCATCATCCATCGCCACTGCTACGGCAATGTTAATGTCAGTATGATACACAATTCCCGCTTCTGAGTAACTGGCATTTATCAAAGCGTGTTTTTGCAATGTCACCGCTACAGCTTTCGCCAGTAGCGCTGTCATTGTCACTCCTTTCGATTTAATTTGTTTATAAAGCTTGTCTAGCGCATCGGTGGTTATAGTGTAACCGATATGTATTACAGGCACGGCTAGGCTGGCGACCATATTCCGTGCTACCGCATTTTGGAATGTAGTGAAAGGCACTGTTTGACCAGGGACGGCGGCAGCGGCTGGCATGGGGGCGGGAGCGGGTTTTGCTGCTGGTGGTGCTGCTGGGGTAGTAACAGGTGTAGGTGATACTACGGGAGTAGGTGTAGCCGGTTTGCTTGTTTTGCCTGCTGCTGCTTCCACATCATCGGCAACAATACGACCGTGAGGACCACTGCCAGAAATGCCGCTAATATCAATTTTTAGTTCCTTTGCTAATTTGCGGGCGCGGGGTGAAGCTACAGTTCGCCCGGAACGTTGGCTAGAGCCGTTTTGAGCCGCTAAGACAGGTGTGGGCACTGGGGCTGTTTCTGCCATTTGTCCGGGAGCAGTAGCAGCGGTAGTTTCAGATTTAGCGGTGGTAGCACCTTGAGCTTGCGCGATCGCTTGTTCAATTTCGGCTTCGGTTTCTGCCAATAGCGCGATCGCTGCTCCCACGGGGGCGGTTTCACCAGCTTCTACTACGATGTGGGCTAAATATCCTTCATAAAAGGATTCCACATCCATATCTGCCTTATCCGACTCGACAACCACCACCGTTTCGCCTTTTTCCACTTTGTCACCGGGAGATTTTACCCAAGAAACAATTTTACCTTCGGTCATGGTGGAACTTAGCGCGGGCATGAATACTTCGTAAATGCTCATAGGGAGGTTTGGCGAATCGATTATTTTATAGACTTGAACAGCAACTGCCAGATCGAATTGTATCTTCTTTCAATCGCTGACAGGGATTATATTGTAAGTTTCAACTGGGACGCGATGTGAGGAACTATTCTAGTACTAAAGGGTCTATTTATTTGTATTTCTTATCACGACCGCTTGCATGTGACATCTTGCATCATTCTCAACAAGAGCTAGAAGCTCTAATTCTCGTTACCAGGTTGAACCTGGTAACGAGGTTTTGGAGGCTCCGCCTCCGGGCTGTTGCAAAGGCGTGCAATATATTAGTTGCATCGAGATTTTTACTCAAGTACGGGAGGAAAGCAAGTATTCACCCAATCTCAAATTTCCAAATGATAATTAAACTGTTTGAAAGTTGTTTTTAATTTTTTTATGTCGGCAAAGTTGAAGATTTTGGTCATTCTGGTATTTAGTATCTTTGCCACTTCTGCCGCTGGTGTATATATTAACAACCGCCAGCAACCAACACCCATTTCTACCGATAGCAACAGACATCAGCATTCCCCGGCTGCTGTCTCAGCTCAAGAAGTAGTGGCAAATCCAGAGCGAGCTAAGTATAAAACAATACCTCTAGACAACATCAAATCGGTTCTTCAAGGTTCCGATCCGGCTGCCCTTGCCCTTGATGCCTTTGATAATAATATTGATTCAAAGCAAGGAACCCGTAAAGTAGAGGTATATTATCCACAACCAAATCAGGCGTTAGTAACAATTACCCAAACAAAGGGCACAAAGGCTCCTGCAAGTGCAGTTAGATACCGAGTTGAGCTGACAAGCTTTGGGCGATCGCTGCTTGCTAGCTCACCTCCTTTGTGGCAAATTGTTTGGGCTGGTTCTCAGGAGGAATGTTTAGCGAGTAATGCCAAGTCAAGTTCGGCTCAGGCTTGTCAGTAGAGGAGTTAGGAGTTAGGAGTGAGGAGTGAGGAGTGAACGGGAATAACTCATAACTCATAACTCGTAACTTTTAAATGTCGCCGCGAATTTCTTCTACAACGCCATCACGTAGCACGATTTCCACCTGCATTTTACTAATTAAGTTATCACCGGGTTCTACTCGAAAAAAGCCTTCCATCTGAAATTGGTTAACTTCGGTGTCTAATTCCAAAAACTGAACTTGCTGAAGGTTTTGCAGACTTTGGTTTTTCTGCTCTAGCAGTTCACTCTTCTTTTGATTAACCTGATATTGAATATTCTCGATTTGTTGGACGGTTTGAGGGCCAGGCGGTTGCAGGCTTTGCTTTTGAATTTCTGCAACCGCTCGTTGTCCTTGGATGTCCAATTGTTGCAATTGCTGGTCAAGCTGATTGATTTGTGCTTGCAGTTGCTGCTGCACTTCCTCTTTCCAAAGAGGAGTGACAATGGCTTTGACGTTGACGATGCGCTTTAAGAGCAGTTGAGGTTTGGAGACATCCATAAAGGGTTTAAGTTTTCTCTACAGTTTGCAAAATTGGACTTACTGGGCAAACATCCTGTTAATAATATCGTGATATTGTTCCATCACGACATTACGCTTGATTTTCAGCGTTTGTGTCATCAAGCCGTTTTCGATGGAAAATGGCTCCGGAATGAATCTAAACGGACCAATGCGATCATCTGGTCGATAACCAGGACGATTTTGCACTTCCCGATTCAATTCTTGCCGGAATAAATCCTGGACTATTTTACTCTCCAGGGTTATTTTTTGGCTGGTCTGGGACGTTACATTGTCATCCTCGATACACAGTTGCAGATTTTGACTTGCTGCCCATTTTTCTAAGGCTTCTAAATTGGGGACAATTAAAGCACCCAGAGATTTTTGGTCTTGCCCAACCAACATAATCTGATCAATGTAGGGCGATCGCAAACAAGCATCCTCAATCGGTTGCGGTTCGATGTTTTCCCCATTCGTTAATACAATCGTATCCTTCGCTCGTCCGGTCAAAACTAGGTCATTTTGCGGTGTCACCCAACCCAAATCGCCGCTATCAAACCAACCTTCAGCGTCTATTGCTTTTGCTGTTGCTTCAGGGTTTTTGTAGTAACCTTGCATTACTTGCGGCCCGCGTAGCAACACTAAACCCTTCTCTGTGATTGGTAGGTCTTTGCGAGTCTCCGGATCGACTATTCTAGTTTCTGTACCGGGTATTGGTTTTCCGGATGAACCACGCAAATTTTGCCAATAACGCCGCGCATGGGTGACAGGGGAAGTTTCTGTCAAGCCATAACCAATTAAAACTTCTACACCAACAATCTCAAAAAAGTCATCTATATGTCTGGGAAGCGCACCACCGCCGCAAATCATCTGTTTGATTCTTCCCCCGGTTGCTTCCCTGACTTTGCTATAAACTATTTTTTCTCCCAAGGCGTGTAGGGGTGATAAAGCGGCAGCTTGTATACCAGCAGCTAAACGCTCAGTCGGTGAAGCATTCAAATATAGTAAATTCAGACCTTGAGCAGTTCGCTGCGCTTTGATGTATTTGTCGCTATTACTCAAAAAGAAATTTATCAGGCGTTGCTTAGAAGCAGGTTGTTCGCGAAACTGCTTTTGTACTCCTTCATAAATTGATTCTAAAAGGCGTGGTACAGCGACTATATAATGAGGTTTAAATTCTTTCAAATCCTTCTTTACGGAACGCAAGTTGGTATAAATTTGCGTAATTCCTTGCGATAGTAAGAAATACTCGGCACTACGTTCATAGCTATGCCAAGTGGGGAGAATGCTAAGAGCGATATCTCCTACTTCTGGTTGTAATACTGCTGGTATTGCCACGATTTGATGCATTAAATTGCCATGACTAAGCATCACACCTTTGGGTTTGCCCGTAGTGCCAGAAGTGTAAATGAGAGTAGCTAGTGTCTCGTGATTTTGCTTAACTGGTTCTAGAGTATGTTTTGCGCCAATTTCCATCAACTGTGGGAAGGAATACACCTTTAGGGTTTCTTCTTGTGGTGGTACTTCATCCGAAAGCAAGATGACTAATTGAATTGGCAAATCATTCAGACCTTCTCGCAGCTTTTGGAGCGTCTTTAAATCTTCCACTACCAGCGCCGTGCTGTCGCTATGTCTGAGAATATATAGTAATTCTTCCCGTTCAGCTTGGGAACTACGCACCGCATTCACCGCCCCAGCGGTCATCATACCCTGATCGGCAATTATCCAGCGCGGACAATTATCGGAAATTAGAGAAATGCGATCGCCTGCTTTCACTCCCAATGCTTGTAAACCAACGGCAAATTGTTGAATTTGCTGACATAATTGTGTATAAGTAAGTACTACCTCTGGTTTAGCATGGGGGTCGCGTAGGGCAATTTGATTACCAAATTTCTTTGCTACCAAAGGCCAAATTTCTGGCAGAGACTCTACACTTGAGTAATCTGCCAAACGCTTCATTTTTTGGCGTTCTAATTCGGTAATGTTCGCAAGAAAAGCATTTTTCGCAGGAGTTTTTGACATAACACTATAGCCTCAGTGAATCAAAGAGTTATTTATTTTTCCAGCTTATGCCGCCATAAAGCTAAAATACCCGACCTTAATAAACACATTTACTTTTATCTAAAGAAATGTTGCGAAAGTCATATATATATAAAATAATCTATAGTATGATGAAGTTGGATAAACTAAAAGCAATACCAACTGTAGGGGCGAAGCATTTGGGCGATAAATCTTGTTATCAAACCGGTAAATTATTGCCCAAATCCTTCGCCCCTACCAAAGACACCTATTAACTACAGGAGGTGATTACCTATGGGTCGTATGGATGCTACATTGCTGACATTAGTCAGTACAATAGCTTGTCTAACGTTTCCTAGGCTTTTAAGTATCATTCTCGATCCAAAAATTAAACGGACTCAATTATTGCAGACTGCTTTCAGGTCACGAAAAGCTAAGTACGAAATTACTAGCTTTCCGTATTGTACTTCTCATTCACTAACAGGTAGCCCATCATGTAAGTTCAGCCCTAGTTTCTGCGCTAAATGTTCTCCAAATTAACGGGGTAGATGTAAGTTAAAAATTGCTCGGTAATTGATACCGATTTTTAATGAATTATGCAGGGGCATTATCTCATATTGAGTAATAATTATTAGTTACTTGGTGCTTGCTGAAAAGTTTTTCAACTCAAGAATAAATACTTTATAAATCCTCCTATTTCGCTACAAAATATTAGACCAAATTTACATTTACAAGCCCTCAGACTGAAGTCTGGGGATACACAAATAAACCTTGCCAAAGCTAGACAGACAGACAGGGACTATAAGTCCCTGTCTGAAGGCTAAAGTCCTCTAGAAGAGGACTGGGAAAATTCTTTAATAAGGGACTATAAGTCTCTGTCTGAAGGCTAAAGTCCTCTAGAAAAGGACTGGGAAAATTCTTTAATAAGGGACTATAAGTCTCTGTCTGAAGGCTAAAGTCCTCTTCTAGAGGACTGGGAAAATTCTTTAATAAGGGACTATAAGTCTCTGTCTGAAGTCTAAAGTCCTCTAGAAAAGGACTGGGAAAATTCTTTAACAAGTACTTTGTCAAAATTGGGATGCTCACCTTTTTCAAGAACTTTATTTATGCGATCGCATCACACAAACAAGCGTGAAAATCTCTTTTCCTTTATCCCTGCTTTCTATCTATGATTTTGATTAAAGTTATTTATGCTTGGCAATATTTTATGATAATTACGAAATTCAGTTGTTTATTTTTTTAATTTATGGCATTATAATGGAAAGCGACGGCGTTTTAAATTTACACTATTTTTTCTGTTTTTACAATCCCCTCAAATTAGTTAGTTGAGAGACAAAAGTTAATATTAATCAGAACTTATATAAGCTAAAAGGAATTTAAATTATTTAGCTCTTTCATTTATAGTGATTTTGATTCAAACTAGATGAAATAGACACCAATTTTTGAAAGAGGAGGGATTGTCTATGTGTTTAATGGATAGTCTAATCCTGACATTGATTAGCGCTGTTATCTGTCTTGCTTTTCCGAAGATTTTATCAATGATTTTGGCAGCGAAGACAAAACGTACTGCACCATTACCAACTGCGATCGCGCCACAAGAGATAACCAAGGAAGTACCAAGTTATCCTTTTAAAGCTATTCAACATTCATAATAATTCTTAATAGAATGTATTACAGTTCTTATTTTTTGGGACGTGGGGGTAAAGAAGTCAGCCCTCGCGTCCTTCGTTGAGGAAAAAGCTGTCCGAACAACCTAACCTCTGAGAACCATTCTCACCCGCCCGGAATTAAAATTCGGGCGTCGGGCCCGCATTAAGCTCAAAGCTTACACCAAAGTCTACTGAAGCATTACAACCACAGATGGACACAGATAAACACAGATAATCTGTGTCCATCTGTGTCCATCTGTGGTTAAATTTTCTAAAAGTCAACTTTTGCCAAAAATCTACTTATTACTCTTGCGCCGCCACATTCCCCGTACTAGACGAATTTCATCAAAGCTATAACTATCACCCAAATACTCTTTAATTGGAGTTAGCGAAACATCTCCAAGCGTATCTAACACTTGCCAGATTTTTTGCTGCTTTTCCACCGTCACGAACTGATTGATATCAACAGGTTGATTCTTCTCAATTAAATCGCAAAGATGACGGATAATTGTTGTTGGGCGAAGATTGCGTTTTTCAGCAATTTCTTCAACGCTAAAACCTTTCTGATATAACTGTAAAGTTTGTAATTCTGTAGTTGAAGGTAAATTCAGAGAAGGTATATAATTAACTCTTGATTCTGACGAATTTGATTCTTGGCAGTAAGCGCGAATTTCGGCAATAAACTTATCACCATACTGGGCAAGTTTATGACTACCTACCCCAGAAAGTTTGCTGAATTCTTCCTTAGTTTGGGGTTTGGTTTGCACCATTAATTTTAAAGTAGAATCAGCAAAGATAACGTAGGGTGGTACAGATTGTTCATCAGCAAGTTGTTTACGGAGCGATCGCAATCTTTGCCATAGCATTTCTGATTCTACAGTTTTGGCGTTCCCTTCGTCCCAGGTAATCTTTTGTTTGACTGTAATAGCTAAAGACACTGTACGTTGTCGCCGCATCACTTCCCAACTATAGGCGTTGAGTTTCAAGACTGAGTAACCATCGCTGGTTTGTTCTAATAAACCTTGATGCAATAATGAACGTCCCAGCATTCGCCACTCATCTGCACTTCTATCTTTACCAATACCGTAAGTAGAAAGTTTGTTGTGTTCGTATTGATTAATTTTCTGAGTTTTCCCGCCCCGCAATACATCTATAATGTGACTCATACCAAATTTCTCTTTACAACGAGCCACACAAGATAAAAATTTCATCGCTTCCAGTGTCCAGTCTTCCACTGGTTTAGGATGACGACAGTTGTCACAATTGCCACAATTTCCCGGAAATCTTTCCCCAAAATAACCTAGTTGAATTGTACGCCGACAATCTGTACCTTCGGCATAATCTATCATTTGCCGTAGTTGTTGTTTAGCAATTAATTGTTCTTGTGGGTCGCTTTTTTGACTGATGAGATAATCAATTGTTTTCACATCACCGAAACTATAAAACAGCGTACAGCGTGATGCTTCTCCATCTCTACCGGCTCTACCTGATTCTTGATAATAACTCTCTAAGTTTCGCGGAATATCATAATGAATAACAAGCCGCACATCCGGTTTATTAATGCCCATACCAAAGGCTATAGTTGCTACCATCACGCGCACATCATCGCGAATAAACCGAGTTTGATTTTTGCTGCGTTCTTCATCAGTTAAGCCAGCATGGTAAGATAGTGCCGAAACTTTATCATGTTGAAGTCTAAAAGTGAGTTCATCAACTTTTTTCCGCGTTAAACAATAAATAATTACCGAACCATCTGTTTCGCGGATCAATTCCAAAAGTTCGGCGTAAGAATTTTTGTTTTTGGAACGGACTTCGTAGTAAAGATTTTGGCGATTAAAACTGGCGATGTGGATGCTGGGTTGTTTTAACCCCAATTGTTGGATAATATCACTACGGACGCGATCAGTTGCAGTGGCGGTAAGTGCCAAAGTAGGAATATCAGCATAACGTTTCCGCAGTGATATTAATTGGCGGTATTCTGGACGGAAATCGTGTCCCCACTCGGAAACGCAATGCGCTTCATCAATAGCAAACGCAGAAATACCTACTTGGTGATGTATTAGATCCAAAAAAGGTAGAAATCTTTCACTAACGAGACGTTCAGGAGCGACGTAGAGTAATTTAACTTTACCTTGAAGGATGTATTGTTCGCGCGATCGCGTTTGATAAGAGTTAAGACTACTATTAAGAAATGTTGCGGCAATACCATTTTTTCGCAATGCTTCCACTTGGTCTTGCATCAAGGCTATCAAAGGAGACACTACCACAGTTAAGCCTTTTTTGATGAGTGCTGGTAGTTGAAAGCACATAGATTTACCACCACCAGTGGGCATGACAATCAGTAAATCCCGATTTTGCAGCGCATCTTCAATAATTTGCCGTTGTCCGGGGCGGAAGTTATCGTAACCGAAGTGATATTTGAGCGCTTTTTCGAGAGTGGGATACTGAAGCATAGGTGATTATCTTGCAAAGGAGGCATCTTGCCTGCACATAATGATAATTAATACCAGGCAAAAGAGGGAAGATTAATTTTACTAAATCTTAAATGATTGAAAATAGCGATCGCTCCCTGAACCTAAGTTTTATACCATTTTGGATTTTAGATTTTAGATTGAAAACCTTGCTAAGTGGCAGTTTTTGCAACCCATCTACCCTTAAATACTTTTCTTGTTTTATTAGCTAACGCTGAAGCTAGTTGGTTGTAGTACCATAGAAACTGACATATCCAACCTGTTCCAGCAGTTGTTGACCTTGCTGGGTGATGAGAAGATTTGCATAAGCTTTTCCCGCTTGCTGCTTTATTGGGTCATTTTGTTTGACAATCACAAACAGCTTGCGGGTAATTGGGTAATCATCATTGCGAAAAGCCTCAGCGTTTACCTTATTGAACTTGTCTTGAAAACGAGTACATTCGTTAGGCGAAAAAGAAAGTGGTTCGTTGGGAGAGACAAATTTATCTGATGTCCGTCCTAGTGGCAAAGGCTTAATACTACATTGTCCCACCACCTCCGGTGCTGAAGCGTAATAAATACCTCCTCGGTTATCTTTGACTTTACGTATACCATTGGTTGTGTCTTCTGCAAACGCAACATTAGGTCCCAATTCTTCACGCCTAATGTTTAAGACATCATTGAAAAAATAATCCACCGTCCCTCCGTCATCTGGGTGGCGAGTGTAAGGTTTAATTTCTAAATTCTGACCACCGATGATATCACTCCAATTTGTAATTTTACCCGTGTAAATTGCTTTTAGTTGCTCTACTGTCAGACCTTTAACATTCAATTGGTGGTTAACTGCGATCGCGATCGCATCAATTGCTACTGGAATCTCTTCTAAACCTTGGTTTTTTTCATCGGGTTTAAGTGGACGAGAAGACACAGAGAAATCTAGCTGATTATTTAACAACATCCTAATCCCTGTATTAGATCCTGGCGTTTCACCAGAGGGAGGTGGAGTATATTCCAATTGAAACTCTGGTCGTGCTTTTTGAATTTCTGGATGAACCGTTTTCTGAATTGGTGCCCAAGTTGTGCTATTCCCAAATTTAAATTTTCCTGGGGGAACATTAGGTACTTCTGCAAAAGTTTTGTAACTAATAGAAGAAGAGGGACTTGGTGTAGGAGTAGAAGTAGGAGTAGGAGTGGGGAGATTAGGTTTATCAGAAGATTTAGAGAATGAGTTATTTACAAACTGCAACAAACTTAGGGAAATTATCAGGATGAGCAGTAAAAACAAATTTCTTTGCTGCGTTTGATTCATAAAAATTGTATCAAAACTGTAGAAGTCTAATTATCCTGTGGATATAAACTCATGACAAAGAAACCTAACAAACCTGCGACTAAAGTTAGTATTACTATATTTACTATTCCCATTTTTTGAAAGTTCGCTCTCTGTAATCCAGGAACAAAAAGGAAAATTATTAGTGTGGGAATTAGCGAACTAATAAGTAGATAAATCCATCCTTGAAGTTTGCGTCCTGGGACAAAGAATAAAGAGAGTGAAATCAAACTAATAGCCAGAATCAGCCAAAAACCGGCATCTATTAAACTGGTTCCTAATCCGCTAACAATGGCGATCGCTATCAAAAAGCTAGTAGGACTAGTCAATACAGGCATCAAACTCGATAATTTCTGATTATTCTCCAGTTGAAATTGATTATTAATTATAGTTGGTGGTTCTGTTGTGTCGAAAGCAGGATTTTCTACTGAATTATTTGTCGAATTGGACAAAGTAGTTAGACTGTTGTTAGAAGATAATTGCCTCTGTTGGCTTAGGTCAATTCCGTTTTCAACTAGTGGTAGTCTATCTAGCCATTCTTGTATATTTTGAGGGCGTTCTTCTGGATGTATTTGCATTCCTATAAGAATGGCATCATTGACTTGGATGCTGATATCATCCCGAATTCGGCGTGGGGGAATTAATGGCAATGCCTTGTCTTTTAACAACCTGGATGTTTCTTTTGACAACCTCAATTTAGAGGATGTCGGTATCCTGTTTGTTAACAAAAAATATAGCGTTGCTGCTAAAGCATAAACATCTGTAAAAGCTCCTCTTTTATAATTTTCTTCATACTGCTCAATTGGTGCGAAGCCCTTTGTCATATATGGGGTATGCAGTTCCGTTTCATTAGGAGAAAATTCACGGGCGATTCCCAAATCAATTAAAACTACTTCTGAGCCATTAGCTCTCCTGATAATATTCTTGGGTTTAACATCTCGATGTAATAAGTTATGGTTATGAAGTACTTTTAGTGCCTCACCTATTTGGCGAATATAGTACACAGCATCTTTTTCAGATAGAAAACCATTATTTTGCACCCAACTATGTAAGTCTTCACCCTCAATATATTCCATCACAAGACACCAATTTTTAGAAGACTTCAATAGGTCTTTATATTTCACAATATGAGGATGATCGCAGCTTTTTAAATTAATGGCTTCTTTGACAAACTTTTCTTCAAAACTATCAAAATCAAAGTCATCTTTATTTCGTAATTCGCTTTTCAAAATCTTGATGATAACATACTGATTTTCTTTCCTGTCTATAGCGCGATAAATAACAGCAAATCCCCCCGTATTCAACTCGCTTTCAATAATATAGCGACCATCACCTAAAATATAGCCTGGCGACCATTCGCTCACTCTGGCTTGTGGAATTGAAAGCAACTTTCTTAACACTCGCTGTATTTCTTCCTCTGAAAGTAACTCAGTTGACTCACTAAACTTTCCATTGGTGGAATTACCTGGTTGCTCATTTACCATATATATCTCCCAAATGTTTTTGAAGATGTTTAGATAGCAGAACCAGTATGATAACTAGTATGTATCGTAGGACAGTTTCTAGTTTTTTAGGAAAATATGAAAGTGTGAGTATTAAAATACCCCAAGGTTGAAAAATGAACTTGATGACAGCTATTGATTACAGAATCTAACTCTAGGTTAACAGCAGCAAATCATTCTCTTAAGCAGAGTTAGTCTTTACTGAAAGCTTATGCAAGCAGCTTGACTTTTAAACTATAACCTTGTCCCTGTTCAGTTCTAAGAAACTCAGGTTCACCAGAGTCTAACTCTATTTTTCTACGCAAACTCCAAATAAGGCGAGTAACATCATTATTGGTGTGACCAATTTCATCATCCCAAATTCTTGCAATCAGGTATTGATAATTGCATACAGTCGGCTGATTATTATTTGCCTGATTAAGCTCTGCCATATAATGAATAAGTTTGCGTTCTCTTGGAGTTAAATTAATCTTTTGGCGGTCTCTACCATTAACACGACAGAGTTTTTGTAGACTAAGACTGTACTCTAAATAAGGATGAGGTTGATATTTGGGAACTGGTTTAGTTTGCTCAATATCAAGGAAAGTCAGTTTCCAAAATACTGGTTCCTCCGGTTGCAAAAACTTGCCAAGAATAAGAATTACATCCTCATTCTTAAGCTGTAATCGACCATTTTGACGCACATCTATTCGAGTATCACTATTACATTGCTGCACAAAGGTTCCATTAGCACTACACTCATCCACTACCCACCAGCAATTTGCCTCGCATTCTAGTACACAATGTTGCCGCGAGATCGTCTTTTCAGGATTAGGAAGTACAATATCGTTACCATTGCTTCGCCCCACAGTGAAACGATATTTACCTGCGAGGCTGAAATCGTATTTTTCGCCATCCGGTGGCTTAACCTCTAAGGATGCGTAACCTGAATACATTCAATACCTCCTACGATTGTCGTAACTTCACCTGTGAATATTGCTGAGATCACTTGTATTGGTAATTATTCTCATAATTTATCGCTTTGAGCAATTTTATTGCCATTGAAATACTCTTTTGAAGAGATCCTAAATATATTGAATTTTTAATTGAATTTTTATTGATATATTTGATATCCTTTTCCCCCCTGAGAGGATGTCTCAGCAATACTTGACAAAACAAGATCAAATAGTCGATCCCCCTAAATCCCCCTTTTTTAGGGGGTAGGTAGAATTAAACACTCTGCGTCCCTCTGCGTATCCCTCCGCGCCTCTCTGCGTTAAAAATTCCAGCCTTCATTCACCAAAAGAAGCAGGAATGTCAAAATAATATTTGTAAAGTTTATTCACATTAGTTACTTATGAAAGCAATTTGGAATGGCGCTGTCTTAGCAGAAAGCGATAATACAGTAGTTGTGGAAGGCAATCATTACTTTCCCGCAGACTCGATTAACAAGCAATACTTCCAAGAAAGCAACACCCATACCACTTGTCCTTGGAAAGGTGTCGCCAGTTACTACAGCATCGAAGTTGATGGACAAGTTAACAAAGACGCCGCTTGGTACTATCCCACAGCTAAGGAAAAAGCCAAGCAAATTGAAGGTTATGTTGCTTTTTGGAGAGGCGTAAAAGTCGAAGCGTGAACTAACCACCACTAACCCCCTCTCCCTTCGGGTTCACCAGTCGCCTGGGTCGGGAAACCCTCCGTTTGTCCTAAGAGGACACGCTATGCGCTAAGAGCGCACGCTCCAAGGGACGCGAACAGCGCTGGTTCACCGCAAGCGGAGAGGGGGCTATTTATTTTTTCTTTCCTCAAGTTAGGAGGGCAATAATAATGCCCAACCTAACTATTTAAACCGTCACACCTTCCAACTGTTCATCCGTCAACTCATACAAATCGCGTAACTTCTGCAACTTCTCCTCACTTGTTTGCCAAAAACCCCGTCCGTGCGCTTCTAACATCCTCCCGACAATATTCCGAAAAGCTTCCGGATTCGCCTTGCGCAACTTTTCCGCCATTTCCGCATCTAAAGCATACGTATCCGCCGCTTGGTCGTATACCCAATTATCAGTAAAATCCGCAGTACCGCCCCAACCAATCAACGCTGTCATGCGTTGGGAAATTTCAAACGCACCACCAGAACCTTGACTAGCCATTGCATCCGCCCATTTCGGGTTCAGCAACTTAGTGCGATACTCCATCCGCAACAAATCATCCAAATCGCGGGGTGTAGTATCTTTCGAGAAACTTTCCACAAAACTAGCCGTAACTTTTTTCCCGCGTATTTTTTCCGCCGCCTTCTTCAAACCACCCGTATTAGCATAATATTCCTGAATATCCGTTAAACCGTACTCTACCGAATCGATTTCTTGAACAACGCGATCGCTCGTTTTTAACAACTGAGTCAGCACTTCCGGTCTAGCCTGACCCTTATCTTGTCTACCATAACTAAAAACATTGCGACTTTCCCAAGTATTCCCCAACTCATCGCCAGATTCCCAATTTCCATCAGTCACACGCTCATTCACCATTGAACCAAAATCACCCGCAGGATTAGAAAACAACCTCGCCGATACATTTTCCACACCTTGCGCCTGCAAAGCTAAAGCATGTTTTCTAATAAAATTCTCTTCCTCCGGTTCATCCGCCTCCGCCGCCCGTAAAAACAAATCATCCAACAACTCAATCACATTCACAAAACTATCACGAAAAATCCCAGACAAATTCCCCAACACATCAATACGGGGATGTCCCACCTCATTTAAAGATTTCAACTCATAACGAACAATCCTTCCTGTACCTTCCTTTACAGGTTCCGCCCCCACCAACTCCAGCAAAATACCGAGAGACTCACCCTTAGTCTTAATCGCATCCAAACCCCACAACATCACCGCCACAGTCTCCGGATACTTCCCATACTCCTCCAAATGCTGAGTAATAATTTTTCTACCAACTTCCCGTCCCCTCTCATACGCCGCCGGTGAAGGCATCCTATAAGGATCTAAAGCATGAATATTCCTACCAGTAGGCAACACACCAGGGCCATCCCGCAACAAATCGCCACCAGGCGCAGGCGGAATATACTCCCCATTCAACCCCCGCAAAAGATTTGTCAACTCCTCAGTACTCTGCATCAACAACTGCCTAACTTGCAACACCTCCCCTCTTTCTTCTTCTTCTTGGCGTTTTGGCGGTTCGTTTCCAAAATAAGCATCCAAATAAGCCTTCATCTCCTCCTCATTCGGCGCTTCCCCCAAAACATGCAACCCCGAAGAAAACAATCTATTCTCCAAAACTTGCAAATACTCGTACAACTTCACCAAATAATCATTAAAAGCATGACCACTAAACATCCTCACATTCTCAGGACTAAAAGAAATCCCTAACCGCCTAGCATCCTCAAACGGACAATCCGCATCTAAACCAGTATCAACAATCTTTTTACAAATCGCTTCCTTAAGAGCATAATTCTTCTCTGGATCTTCCCGATACTCTGCAATCAAATCTCTTAGCGCCACCAACTCCTTATACAAACCAGCACGACCATAAGGCGGTACATTATGGGAAATCAACACCCCATAACCGCGACGCTTCGCCAAAATCGACTCAGAAGGATTATTAGCCGCATATATATATAGATTAGGCAAATCTCCTAACAAAATATCCGACCAAGAATAACCCGTATTACCCAGAGGTGAACCAGGCAACCATTCTACCGTGCCATGCATACCAAAATGAACCACAGCATCAGCTTGAAACTCATTTTGCAACCATTTATAGAAAGCTGCATACTGGGGATGCGGCGTCAAATCCCGTTCAAACATTAACCGCATCGGATCGCCTTGTATTCCCAGTGGTGGTTGTACGCCAATCCAAACATTTCCAAGCTGCACACCGCCAATATGGAATTCATCACCATAGGTTTTAATACCAGTACCCGTGAGAGATTTCCATTGTTTTTCAATGCGGGAAGTGCGGAGATATCCCAACCATTTTTCTAAAGTTCTTACATTAACGTATTTTTCCTCACGCAAAGCCGCAAAGACGCTAAGAGAATCATCTAATTTCTCTCTTTGCGGCTCTGCGTCTTGGCGTGAGATAATTTCTTCATCAGCTTGTTTGACTTGCTGGATTAATTCTTCCCCATCTTCAGGTAAGTTGCCGACGGTGTAACCTTGGTCTTGGAGTACCTGGAGGAATTTTAAGAGACTGCGCGGTACGTTCAATAGTGCAGCGGTTCCTATAGCACCGTAACCGGGTGGGAAGCCATAGAGAATAATGGCAATTTTTCTTGCTGATGCGGGTTTTTGCCGCAGTTTAATCCAGCTTTTTACCCTGCCAATTAAGCGTTGTACTCTTTCTGGAACTAGATAAATATTTTCTCCTACTAATCCGCCTAGGGGAACGGTGTCAATTGCTCCATCTAGTTCGGGTAGTGCGTATAATACTACACTTTGCAAACCGCCGACTCCTTGGCGTGTCCAAGAGTAAATATCTTGAATTAACAAGGGTGCGGCGACAATGTACGGAAGATTTTTGGCGGTGAGGATGCGTTTTGCTACTTCTACTTGCCGTCCTGCTTCCATTGAACCAGCAGGGCCACCTACTAAGGGAAAACCAATGGTTGAGACGATCGCATCTACTTTCACTGCTTCGGGTGAAAGGGAGGCTATTTCTACATTACCCTGCTGGCGTTGCTGGGTTTCATAGTCGGTTGTCATCCAGTCGCGAACAGCAACGTGTCCTTCCACACCGTTGATGAAAATTGGTAAGGGAATTAAACCCGCTTCTTCAAAACGGCGAATTAGCTGAGGAATATATGGTTGTTTGGTAATAACGTGTTTGCGGTAAAGTAAGATACCTACTACAGGTTTTGTAGTGACGCGATTTATCGCGTCAGTATGAGCGTGGTGATACCATTCCAAATATGCTTTAGGCGATTCAAAATAACCTGAAAAATCGGGATGAAGTAATCCCATGTTTGGCGTTTCGATGGGTGGGGGAATGTCGCCAACTTTTAACTCTAAGTATTTTTCTGCTAGTGTCCAGAATAAGGCGGCGACGTTTTCCGGCCCGCCTGCGTTCCAGTAACCATAGATAATTAGCCAGTTGCGTAAGTCTTGGACTTTTTGCACTGGTACGAATTTTAAGAGTTTTGGCCCTATCTTTAAAAAGCTTATATATCCTGCTAGTCTGTCTTCTTCTCGTCCTTGACTAAATTTATCGAGGATGAATTTCACTGGTTTTGGCATTCCTTTGGGTTTGTCGCCAATGGCAAATCCACCCAATTTGGTGAAACTCATCAATTCTAAAGCTGACTCGAAGACAAGGCGGATGGGGATATTGGCGATGCGATCGCGCAACCACAAAACCTGATCATAATCAAACAGCAAGCTTCCGAAAAACACGTCTGCACCAGATAGTGCTACTTCTACCTCTTTGCGCTTGCTGGTGATGTCGCGATCGCTAAATACGCGAATATCCAACTCCGGAATTCGTGCGATCGCCAAATCAGCCGCTTTCCGGTACAAGTCAGCGTTGAAAGATTCAAATCCTGCAATTAAGACGATGCGTTTCATGTCCAGAGCCAAGAAATATTTCTTCATCTCGATTTTAATCTTGGTCTGTGGTTGATGGGTGAGGGGTAAAGAGTTAGGAGTTAGGAGTTAAGAGTTAAGAGTTATGAATTTCTATAGCAATTTTATTTGTGAAAATTGGCAGACCTCAGAAACCGGGTTTCTCGGCTCTCACGAATGATGCGCGAATTACTACTATAATTCTTAACTCCTCACTCCTCACTCTTCAACTTGAAGTGTAGGAGACGCCAAATAATTGTCTTTTTTTTACCGCAAAGGTGCATAAGTTGATTTCAGCTACATTTATTAAAGACAAAATCTTTAATTTTGTTGCTGGTTACAATGGACAGTTGCTAAACAATATTTTATTATAGACGGTTGGCATATACAGTTCGTATAATTACTGATACTTTTTGCTACATGTATAAATAGTAATGAATCACAGATTTTTTGCCAGAGTTGGGAAACGCTTAAGAGGCTTGGATTTTTATTTTTCGTTTATTTCCTTTACCTTTGACTACTTGTTGCTAAAGTTACTTTTTTTAGGTAAACTTATGAATTTAGTTTACAATTAATGTAAAGATGAATATTCTTGCGTATTTTTTCTTCTTTTGACAGCAAGAAAATTATTGAATTTTTATAATAATCATCACGAAAAATTAAGGAGTATCAGATGAAATTTGGCATCGATATTGGGCATAATTGTCCTCCGGATACTGGCGCTAGAGGGATAAAAATTGAGGACAATTTAACTTTAGATGTAGGAAATAGAGTAATTAGTAAGTTAAAGGCTTTAGGGCATGAAATAGTAGAATGTAAGCCGGATAGAGCGAATTCAGTTGGTGATTCTCTGAGAAAAAGATGCGCCAAAGCTAATGCCAGCAAAGTAGATGTTTTTGTATCCATTCATTTTAACTGTTTTAATGGGCAGGCGAATGGTACAGAAGTGTTTGCTGCTAGTGATACGGGGAGAAGAATTGCCAAACCCGTATTAGATGAAATTCTCAAAATCGGCTATTTTAATCGTGGTGTAAAGTCGGGTAGCCATTTATTTGTTCTCAAAAATACAGATATGCCTGCGATTTTGATAGAAGGTTGTTTTATCGATTCGCAAAAAGATATGAGTCTGTATAATGCAGAGACAATGGCAAATGCGATCGTCAAAGGTTTAACTGGTCAATTGCCTACTACTCCCGTTAGTGCCGTAGTGGATGAAGAGGATAATCCAGATAGAAGCATCTTGAGGCTGCAAAAAACTTTAAATCGACTGAAAATAACTGATAAAAATGGTAAGCCATTGGTAGAGGATGGTACTAGCGACGCCGAAACCAAATCAGCAATAGAAAAATTTCAGAATATAACGGGTATTCAACAAACTGGAGTTGCTGGAGAAACAACATGGAACGCAATTAATCAGATTTTAGCGAAACGAATTATCAGAGTAAATCATGCAGGCGGGGTCGTGGTGAGATACTTGCAATATCGTTTAGGTATTGAGATTGATGGTATTTTCGGCGCACAAACAGAGGCTGCAATTAAGAAATTTCAAAAGCAAAATGGCTTGGGTGCTGATGGAATTATCGGTCCTGCAAGCTGGCAAAAATTAATTGGTTAGTCATTAGTCATTAGTCATTGGTCATTGGTCATTGGTTATTAGTTCATAGTCCATAGTCAAACGCAAAGACCATAGACTATTGACTAATGACTAATGACTAATGACTAATGACTAATGACTAATGACTAA
>JBHYDF010000099.1:0-29239 GCA_051861145.1 Nostocaceae cyanobacterium | reverse complement strand
GGGCATTGGGCATGGGGCATTGGGCATGGGGCATTGGGCATGGGGCATTGGGCATGGGGCATTGGGCATGGGGCATTGGGCATGGGGCATTGGGCATGGGGCATTGGGCATGGGGCATTGGGCATGGGGCATTGGGAATGGGGAAAAATCTAATGACTAATGACTAATGACTAATGACTAATGACATTAAATCATCTGCCATTTCAAAATTGGCGGTGACATTTTGTACGTCGTCTAAACTTTCGAGAGTGTCGATTAATTTGAGAAGCGATCGCGCTTGATCTGGATCGGTGACTTCTACGTTATTGCTGGGAATCCAGCGTAATTCCGCATCAGTAACATTAAAGCCTTGTTCTTTTAGGGTTTGGTTGATGTTTTCTAAATTTGATACTTCGGTAAACACCTCAGCCGTTTTTTCTTCTGTCATTTCATAAGACTCAGCACCGCCTTCTAGGGATGCTTCTAGTAACTGTTCTTCGTCGTCTACTCCCTCAACAATGCAAACACCTTTTTGGTCAAACATCCAGCTAACGCATCCTGTCTCACCGAGATTACCACCATTTTTACTAAAAGCAGCACGCAAATCAGCGGCGGTACGATTGCGATTATCTGTAAGTGCTTCTATTAAAATAGCAACTCCACCAGGGCCGTAACCCTCGTAACGAATAGCTTCTAGAGTAGAACCGCCATCAAAAGTGCCAGCACCTTTCGCGATCGCCCTTTCAATATTGTCATTGGGTATACCAGCGGCTTTTGCTTTTTCTATCGCCGTGCGTAGTTGAAAATTACCCGCTGGATCTGGTATTCCACTTCTGGCAGCAACGATAATTGCCCGCGAAATCTGAGTGAATGTTTTACCCTTTTTGGCATCTACTACCGCTTTCTGGCGTTTAATATTTGCCCACTTACTATGTCCTGCCATACTCTGAACTTAATTAACTAATTTAAAAATAAGATATGTGTATCTCACGCAAAGCCAAGCCAGCGCGTTGCGGTGAGTCCAGTCCTGTTCGCGTAGCGTGTCCTCTTAGGACATAGGAGGGTCTCCCTCCGTAGGGAACTGGCGAACCCGAAGGGGGGTTTCCCCCGTTGTAGCGACTGGCGCGCAAAGGCGCAGAGAGTTGCGGAAGCTAGCACGAAATTTTCAGCAAAATTCTTATGATAATTGTGCAATGCTATCTACAATCTATCAAACTTGTGTTTACCAAATTTCTGAAGCTGTCTTATGTAGTGCTGGCGAATAGAATTCGCGGCTACACAAACAAAACGCGCCTACGCGGGTTGAATCAAGTCCTGGCGAATAGAATTCGCGGCTACACAAACAAAACCCGCCTACGCGGGTTGAATCAAGTCCGCGCAGGCGGACTTCGTTTGTATAGCCCCAGACTTCCAGTCTGCGGGGTACTAATTCTACTCCTGGTGGGCATCCTGACTTTAGCGGGATGTCAGAGTATACCCGTAAATAGCAGCCAAGATAAAGTAATTCATTTGACTCTGTGGCAAGGAGTGAATCCGCCATCAAACCGGGATGTTTTGCAAAAACTGGTAGACAAATTTAATCAAACTCACTCAGATATTCAGGTAGAGTCGCTGTATGTAGGACAACCAGACCAGCAAATGCCAAAGATTTTGGCGGCGGTGGTGGGAAATGCCCCTCCGGACATGTTGTGGTATAATCCACCAATTGGCGGTCAATTAGTTGAACTGGATGCCCTTGTACCTTTAGATGATATGCTGGCTAACTCACCAGTCAAAGCCGATATTGACCCCGCTTTATTTGAGTCAATGGAATACAACGGCAAGCTTTGGTCTATACCTTTTGGTACTAATAACGTTGGTATATTTTATCGTCCAAGCTTGTTTAAAGGTGCGGGAATTACAGAAACCCCAAAGACTTGGGAAGAGTTGCGGCAAGTTGCCAAGAAATTAACGCGCGATACCAATGGCGATAACAAGATAGACCAACACGGTATCTTTTTACCCTTGGGTAAGGGAGAATTTGCGGTGTTTGTTTGGTTGCCATTTATGTGGAGTGGCGGTGGTGACTTGGTAAATGGTGATACACAAACAGCAGCCGCAGTTGATTTGACAAAAAATAAAGGCGCGATCGCTGCTTTGCAATTATGGCGTAATTTAATCACCGACGGTTCAGCGGTATTATCAGGGCCAGAACGGGGTTATGAAACAGATAATTTTATCGCGGGTAAGGTGGCGATGCAAATTACTGGCCCTTGGACATTGGCTTATGTGAAAGATAACGTTCCCAATGGGGATTTTGGCGTATTTTCTATTCCCGTTGGCGATCACCCTGCAACTGGTATTGGCGGCGAGAATTTATTTTTGTTCAAAACCACACCCGAAAGACAACAAGCAGCATTTAAATTTGCCGAGTATGTTTTGAGTGAAGAATTTCAGACAGAATGGGCGCTAGGGACTGGGTATTTACCAGTAAATCTCAAATCGCGTCAGAGTGAGAAATATCAAGAATTTCTGAGAGAACAACCAGCACTGAAAGTATTCTTAGAACAGGCACAATATGGGCGCACTCGTCCGATTTTTCCTGGGTATAATCGAATTTCCGAAAATATTGGGCGGGCTTTAGAAGCAGTATTATTAGGTAAAAGTTCCCCCCAAGAAGCATTGCAAGCATCACAGCAGAGGTTAGATTTGATTTTTAAGTGAAAGCGATCGCTCTTGAAGATAAGATTCTTAATTATTAATCGCGCCTCTGACCAAAATCACCTTACAATCTACACCAGATGCGATCGCTTTTGAAATTAACACATAATGAGGAGAGCCAGTTATGAAAATTAAGGGCATAAAGCAGGGCAAAATAATAAAAATGTTAGAGGAAATTAACATTCCTGATGGCACAGAAATTCTTGTTGAAATTGATACCGATTTTGAACAATATTTATCTAGTCAGTGTATATCTGAGAAATGTGAATTTTGGAAAGCCTTAGAAAAGTTTCGTCAAGAAGAAGATTTAGAAGCAACAGGTATAGAATCAGAAATTTTTACTGGAGTTAGGGATACTTCACCAGGACGCAAGGTAGTTTGGTGAGTTTAAGTTTCCTGTTAGATACGAATATTCTTTCCGAACCGTTACGCCCAAAACCTAACTCTAATGTAATGCAAATGCTGCGGCGTCATGAAAATGAAATTGCTACAGCCACTATTGTTTATCATGAATTGCTTTTCGGGTGCTACCGTCTTCCAGAATCTAAAAAACGTCAAACGATAGAAAGATATCTCAAAGAAGTTGTACAGCCTAATATTCCATTGCTAGCATACGATGAAGATGCTGCTACATGGCACGCTACAGAAAGGGCGCGTTTGGTTAGTATTGGAAAGACTCCATCATTTGCAGATGGTCAAATTGCCGCGATTGCTAAAGTTAACGGTTTGATTATTGTTACAAATAATGTGTCAGACTATGCCGATTTTCTAGATTTGCAAGTCGAGAATTGGTATACGTAAATTCAAGAAGCGATCGCACTTTTAAAGCACTGTACTTTTCACACGATACGCGATCGCAATTTTTATTCTTGCTTTGAGTTTCAATCCCTAATAGGGATTTTGGAAGATTTTAACACTACTTCCATTATTTTGAATCGCGCGATCGCCCAGGTTTCAATCCCTAATAGGGATTTTGGAAGATTTTAACGTACCACTTATAATACTTAGATTGTTAATTCTTCTGTTTCAATCCCTAATAGGGATTTTGGAAGATTTTAACCTTGTTGCATTTGCCGTTCAACGCCGCACAACTCGTTTCAATCCCTAATAGGGATTTTGGAAGATTTTAACTAGCGTTGTTGTTACTCGGACTCGATACAGAATATGGTTTCAATCCCTAATAGGGATTTTGGAAGATTTTAACAGTGATCCTCACGCCGGATCTGGCGGCACGTCACGCGTTTCAATCCCTAATAGGGATTTTGGAAGATTTTAACGGGCTAATTTTACGTCAGCCGATGAACTTGAATTAGTTTCAATCCCTAATAGGGATTTTGGAAGATTTTAACAAACGATACCAGCATAGTGTCTATAAAGTGTTTCGTTTCAATCCCTAATAGGGATTTTGGAAGATTTTAACTCGAACCTAAACCTAGTGTGTTTGGTAAACAGAGGTTTCAATCCCTAATAGGGATTTTGGAAGATTTTAACGGGAATGATGGCGCTTGCCAGAAGCGATTTTAGCGTTTCAATCCCTAATAGGGATTTTGGAAGATTTTAACCTATCCTTCCGCTCCAACAGTTGCGATCGCCTATGTTTCAATCCCTAATAGGGATTTTGGAAGATTTTAACAACCCCGCGACGTTGCAGCAGTTGGATACTCATCTAGTTTCAATCCCTAATAGGGATTTTGGAAGATTTTAACCCCGGATGCTCAGGGTCTGGCTGAAAGTACCACAAGTTTCAATCCCTAATAGGGATTTTGGAAGATTTTAACGCTCCAATTCCAAAGCGCTCTAAGGCGTCCCGAGTTTCAATCCCTAATAGGGATTTTGGAAGATTTTAACACGTTCAACCCATATATATGCGGTTCCTAGATCAGTTTCAATCCCTAATAGGGATTTTGGAAGATTTTAACTTGTTGCCTAGTCAAGTCGTCGCACAGTTCCTGGGTTTCAATCCCTAATAGGGATTTTGGAAGATTTTAACGTACCATCAATGTTGAAATAGTTCGTTGAAACAGGTTTCAATCCCTAATAGGGATTTTGGAAGATTTTAACTCTGGGGGTATGTACTACGACTACGACCACATACCTGTTTCAATCCCTAATAGGGATTTTGGAAGATTTTAACCTTTTGAGGATGTTCCCCGTCGGTGGCGAGGAGCGTTTCAATCCCTAATAGGGATTTTGGAAGATTTTAACAATTCTGATTTGGAAAATGATATACCTTTTTGCGGTTTCAATCCCTAATAGGGATTTTGGAAGATTTTAACTAAAAAGTTGGCACACAAATTAGCAGGAATATTGTTTCAATCCCTAATAGGGATTTTGGAAGATTTTAACTCAGCACACTTAGTGGTATCTTCTTCAGCAAAAGCCATTGTTTCAATCCCTAATAGGGATTTTGGAAGATTTTAACGCGTTTTTTTGTTGGTGAAAGAAATGCTCAGAAAAAGTTTCAATCCCTAATAGGGATTTTGGAAGATTTTAACTTGAGCTTTTTGCCGTCTGGATTTCGCCAGATCGCCGGTTTCAATCCCTAATAGGGATTTTGGAAGATTTTAACTTTGAAAATCTTGTAAAAGCCTTCAAATAAGGAAGATTGTTTCAATCCCTAATAGGGATTTTGGAAGATTTTAACCTCAACTTCTACTGGTGCGTACACCATGATGAACTCGTTTCAATCCCTAATAGGGATTTTGGAAGATTTTAACAGGGATAGGGTCTTCGTTATTGCCTACGCCTATGTTTCAATCCCTAATAGGGATTTTGGAAGATTTTAACTCTTTCGTTGCTGGCAGGATTGTTAAATTTGTGCGGTTTCAATCCCTAATAGGGATTTTGGAAGATTTTAACTGCCCCAATCTCAAACGCTTATCTTATTTAGTTTTCAAGGTTCAATTTCGTCAACCTGGAGTCAATATAGCTTTTGAGCGATCGCCATGTCAAGAGAGATTCTGAGCAAATTACCTCAAAAGCTTACCTGATAATGATTACAGCGTTTGCGTCAACCTCTTTTTGGTGTCAGAAGGTGCAAAAGCTTTGACAACAAAGCTTTCAGCCAAAAAATTTTACTCTTTCTGAAAAACACCTACAGGTTGACGCTGAAATTATCTATCATATGGTCTTCTAGCAACCGTAAACTTTCGCGCCACGCCAACCTATACTATTGTTACAGTATTGGGGGCAGAAAGCCCACCGGCTTTTAGCCGTGGGAGTGTCAAAACAGCATATCTATAAGACTACCTTAGTTCTCATTCACAAAGACAACCAAGGGAAATACCATGGAGTGTCAAAACAGCATATCTATAAGACTACCTTAGTTCATTTCCATCGGTACACTTGCTAGTTATGTCTTTTTTCAGGGTTTCGTACCAGTTACTCTTAAGCTTAGTTCATTTCCATCGGTACACTTGCTAGTTATGATAAATAATCGGTCTTAACCTTATAAACAATCATTAGGAACTATGACACAGCAATACCGTATTACCCTACTCCCTGGCGATGGCATTGGACCCGAAATTATAAATGTAGCGGTAGAGGTGCTGAAGGTCGTAGGGAAAAAATTTGACATTCAGTTTGAATTCCAAGAAGCGCTTTTTGGCGGTGCTGCAATTGACGCCACAGGCGAACCCCTACCAACTGCAACTTTAGATATGTGCCGCAATAGCGATGCGGTATTATTAGCGGCTGTTGGCGGTTACAAGTGGGATTCCCTACCATCTCATTTACGTCCAGAAGCAGGTTTACTCGGACTACGTGCAGGTTTAGGATTATTTGCCAACTTGCGTCCAGCAAAAATATTTCCTCAGTTGATTGACGCCTCAACTTTGAAAAAGGAAGTTGTGGAAGGTGTCGATATTATGGTAGTGCGCGAACTTACTGGCGGAATTTATTTTGGTAAACCCAAGGGAATTTTTACAACGGAAACTGGTGAAAGGCGCGGTGTAAATACGATGGCGTACACCGAATCAGAAATTGAGCGTATTGGCAGGGTGGCGTTTGAAACGGCGCGTAAACGTGGTAAAAAACTCTGTTCGGTGGATAAGTCTAATGTGTTGGAAGTGTCACAGTTGTGGCGCGATCGCATCACCCAATTAGCACAAGAATATCCGGATGTGGAATTATCTCATCTGTATGTAGATAATGCCGCTATGCAATTGCTACGCGCTCCTAAACAGTTCGATACTATCGTTACCGGTAACTTGTTTGGTGATATTCTCTCTGATGCTGCTGCGATGCTCACCGGTAGTATTGGGATGTTGCCTTCTGCTAGTTTGGGTGCTTCTGGGGCGGGAGTATTTGAACCTGTCCACGGTTCCGCGCCTGATATTGCAGGACAAGATAAAGCTAATCCTCTCGCGCAAGTTTTAAGTGCTGCAATGATGCTTCGTTACGGTTTAAACCAAGGCGCAGCAGCAGACTTTATTGAAAAAAGCGTGTTGCAAGTTTTACAAAGAGGCGATCGCACAGGCGATATTATGTCTGCTGGAATGAATCTTTTAGGCTGTCGCGCTATGGGTGAGGCACTAATTCAAGTTCTTGAAAAAGAATAATTTTCAGTAGTGTCGAATGAAAATTTTAGCAACTTGTTGCTGAGAGTTTCGTATAAACTATAAGACAAACCTAGCAACCAAATTCAGTAAGTAGTGTACGCTTTACGACAAGGACAAGCTCACGTTACCAACCCCAAAAACCAACCGCCTCTGATTGATCCCGCCGTCATCAGAGCGGCTGGACAGATATACTACACTTACTGTGAGGTACATCCGGAAATGGCTGGTCAACCGTCAGGTGTAGCAATTAATCGCGAAAATCACCGGGGTAAGGTAATTTTTACCAATCAACCAGTTTTATTACCACAGGAATGTTTTGTGCCGTTAAGTCAAATTGAATCGCATATGTATTAGTTAGTGGTTAATGGTTAATGGTTAATAGTTAATGGTTAATAGCCATGAACCATGAACTATGAACTATGAACAATCAACAACCAACACCAACAACTAACTAGGAACAATATGGATATTTTGATGGTCATCCTGGCGAATGTAATTGTATTCGCCTTGGGTGCTTCTGTAGGCAGTTTTATCAATGTTGTAGTTTATCGGCTACCCGCTAAGTTGTCGATTCTTTTTCCTCCTTCTCGCTGTCCCCATTGTCTGACGCAGCTAAAACCTTACGATAATGTACCTGTACTTGGCTGGCTATGGTTGAGGGGGCGCTGTCGCTACTGTCAAGTTAAGATTTCTTTCCGTTATCCTGTTATAGAAGCGGTAACGGGTTTGTTATTTTTATTAGTATTTTGGATATTTAATGTGTCGCCTTTGACGCTAGGATACTGGATTTTTTGCAGTTGGTTGCTAGCGTTATCTTTGATAGATTTAGATACTATGACCTTACCTAATCCATTGACTCAATCAGGGTTAGTACTAGGGATAATATTTCAAATGGTTGTTGGTTTTTCGTCAGAAAATAGGTGGGTAGGATTAGCAAATCATTTGATGATGGCGATAGTAGGAACAGTTTTGGGATTGTGGCTGTTTGATGCGATCGCCACTGTTGGTTCTATTGTCTTTGGTAAAGCTGTAATGGGTGGAGGTGATGCCAAATTAGCAGCGATGATGGGAGCGTGGTTAGGTTGGAAGTATTTGCTCCTAGCTACTTTTGTTGCTTGTTTGCTGGGAGCCTTAGTAGGTGGCGGTGCAATTATCCTATCACGTCACGGCAGTCCCACAAGTGCAGGAAACTTGCGTGCAATGCTACCTCAAAAATGGGGACAAAAAATGCCTTTTGGACCATTTCTGGCGATCGCCTCAGTAATTACTCTATTTACTGGAGACGCAATTTTGTCTACGTACTTGGGGTTATTCACAAATTAAGAGTTAGGAGTTAGGAGTTAGGAGTTATGAGTTAAAAATTCCTAACTCCTAATTCCTAACTCCTAACTTGGTTTGTAACTGTAAATTCCATTACCCCTTAATCCTTGACTCTTCTGTTAAGATTAACCTGTGACTTGGATTACCCTCTTCACAACGAGTGCGCGTTGGCAAGCAGAACTAATGCAACAGTTGCTCGATGCTCATGAAATACCAAACAGAATTATTGATTTGGGGGTGAAGTCTTATCTAGGGGCTGGTACGCCGGCCGCTTTGCAGGTACTCTCAAAAGATAAATGGACTGCATTGCTGCTATTAAGTTCCCTAGAAGAAGACGAAGAGACTTGAATTGGTTTACGTATTTTCGTTAAGCTGGCAACCAAAGATGCAAAATCAAGTCTGAATTGCTTATTAGACAAAATTTGGCGAAATTGTCAATAGCCATTAGTCATTAGTCATTAGTAAAGCAAATGACAAATGACAAAGGACAAATGACAAAGGACAAAGGACAGAAATGACTCAATCAGCTTTCGACATAACTTATCCTCTTGCATAAAAAACAAAATGGCAAACAACGAAGAATCACGCGGTTTAAAATCTCTGTTAGATTGGTTTGCAAATCGACGGAAATCTGGGTCTATCAGCTTGGAACGTCAAGAAAGGGAAATTGCGGATGGTCTTTGGCATAAGTGTTCTATGTGTGGTGTTTTGACTTACGCCAAAGACCTAAAAGCGAATATGATGGTATGTACAGAATGTGGACATCATAATCGCGTTGATAGCGATGAGCGCATCCGTCAACTGATAGATGCTAATACTTGGAGACCGATGGATGAGCATTTGCGTCCTACCGACCCCTTGGGATTTCGCGATCGCAAAGCCTATAGCGATCGCCTACGGGAAACTCAGGAAAAAACAGGTTTGATAGAAGCTGTTCAAACCGGTTTGGGTGAAATTAATGGTTTCCCTGTAGCCTTGGGGGTGATGGACTTCCGATTTATCGGTGCTAGTATGGGTTCTGTCGTGGGGGAAAAACTCACCCGCTTGATTGAACAAGCTACTCAGCGGCGCTATCCTGTGATTATAGTCTGTACTTCTGGTGGAGCAAGAATGCAAGAAGGAATGCTTTCACTGATGCAGATGGCAAAAATCTCCGCCGCCCTACAACGTCATCAAGACGCAAAATTATTATACATTCCAGTTTTAACTAATCCTACCACAGGCGGTGTTACAGCTAGCTTTGCAATGTTAGGCGATATCATCTTGGCAGAACCAAAAGCAACCATTGGTTTTGCAGGAAGGCGAGTGATTGAGCAAACCCTACGCGAAAAACTACCAGATGATTTCCAAACAGCCGAGGATGTACTCAAACATGGATTTGTAGATGAGATTGTACCTCGTACTCAACTCAAGAAAACTCTAACGCTATTAATTAGCTTACACCAGCCCCCCACAACAGCTACAACTCATAACATGGTGTTGTGGGAAAAGACAATGAGCTTAAGTTCTAGCGCTGCTGAGTGACAAGAGTTAGGAGTTAGGAGTTAGGAGTTAGGAGTTAAGAGTGAGGAGTTAGGAGTTAAGAGTGAGGAGTTCAAAAAAATTTAAAACTTCTAAATTTTGTACGGGTGGGTTTTGCCAATAACTTCTCTATTCAAATCGACAATCTATCTTATCTTCTAAACCCGCCCCAACTCCTCACTCCTCACTCCTCACTCCTAACTCCTAACTCCTAACTCCTCACTCCTAACTCCTCACTCCTAACTCCTTACAGTTTGCCTGCGAAATTGCCAAATACCTTGGAGAGTTGCCAGAAAAGATTGTCCTCGCGCCTCTTGTACGAACAAAAGCGGGACAAGTGCTACTAGTCGGAACATGCACGAGAAGACAAACAATTTTGCCAAGCCTCCGTAGTAAGTATTTTGGACTAGAAAACCGCCTAAAATTGTGCCTAAAGCACCACTTAAACCACCAAAGGCAGCTAGCGTTGCAAAATAAATAGATTGATTTTTTGCCGGTGCAATTCCTAGTTGCATGTTGTTGTTACATAAATCAATTCCTGCCCCAGTACCGCCACTAAAAATATGTAACATTGGCAACCAAAACCAAATATCTGGAGAATTATGACCAATGCCTAACCAAAATAAAGGCATAATGGCAAATAAAATTCCCACAAAGAAAAGAATTAGACGATTGCCGATTCTGTCTGCTAACTTACCCCAAAAGATGAACATTAACAGGTTTGCCCCTGCTTGAAGGCTGCTGTAAATTGTTACCCAGCTAATATCTAGATCAAGTGTATCTAGCATATAGAGATTGAAAAAGGGGGCGCTGAGGTTAACAGCAAACATCCACAGGCTAAAGTAAAGCAGAAACATTAAAAAGTTTGTGTCTTGAAAAAGATTTTCCCAAACGTTTGTATCAGCTTTGGTTTTGATAATAGTTGATTTGCTATCAGCAGTGTTATCCAAATGATTTTTATTTTCATCATTTAGAGAAACTGCTTTTTCAGAACAATTTTTACTAACTGCTAGGTTTTGCTTTTGCGGGTTTATATCTGCCTTGAAGTACTGACATATTAAACTCACGAGTCCGGAAAGGATACCCACAAATAGCACTACTCCATAACCTTGGAGAGTGCCACCGTGCCAAGTGGATACAGCAAAACCCGCCAAAGGTACGCAAATCAAATTGGTAAGGCTGGTGATACTGTTGCGTATGCCGAAATACCGTCCCCGCAGTTGTCGAGGTACTAGTAACGCCATCCAACTCAGCCACGATGCACTTCCCAATCCGCACAACAGATGGCTTGACAGGACAATCAAGAGTGTTAAATTTACCAATTGCTGAGAAGTTAACCATCCCCAGCTTGAAGCAGCTATGCCAATTAATAAAATTAGCCACAGTAGCCGCGCTATTCCATGAGTCCACAAGGAATACTGAAAACGACTGGTAGTACGTTCTGACAGGTAAGCACCCAACGGCTGAATGAGATTCACCAGCATCGGGATAGAAGAAAGCATCCCAAACACTACCGGACTGGCATTTAACTCCACTAGGAAATTACTAAGTAAAATGCCGGTAGTTGTAAGGGTGAAAACCCCTGCAAACACTGCATCCGCAGTTGATGCTTTCAGACTGGTACGAATAGTATTTTTAGGAATTACGGAACTGAGTTTAGATGTGGAAGTAGGAGAAAGAGTATTTTCTACAACTGCAATCTGGGGGATTTCAGGAGCTAAAGGAACTGCTGTTTCAATCTGAACAGAATCCATGTTTTATCTTTATCGGTAAAGCATCCTAATATAAAGTCCAGTTGCTGAGGAATTCATATCCCTCAAGCCGGCCTGGTAATTCTTCGTTATTTTAACTTGCATTTCTCAACAAAAGTTCAAGTTATGTAAATATAAGTCTACAGTCATAGAAGGTATAAGTGTGGTAAAAGCCTTCATCTTGGGATGATGAAAAGAAACTTGTTTAACTTTCTAGCCTTAGTGACAGCGATCGCTTTTTTGGTAATTGGTTGCCAGAGTCTACCGTTAACCATACCTAGCGCTTCCACAGCACCACCCCCAGTCACCGTTAAACTCAGTGGTTGGAGTGCAAGTCCTGCTGAACAGCAATTATTGAAACAAGTACTTAAAGACTTTGAAGTACAGCATCCAAGTATCAAAGTCAAGTATGAAGTCATTTCCGGTACCGACCAATACATGGATGTAATCAAAACCCGTTTGGTTGGCGAAGCTGCGCCGGATGTTTTTTATCTGGATGTCCTTGAGGCTCCTTTCTTAATGAGCCAGAATGTTTTGGAACCACTTGATAATTACATAACCCCTGATTTTGATTTGGCTGATTTTGAAGAGACATTAATTAACAGTTTTAAGTACGACAAACATATTTACGGTTTGCCAAAAGATTATTCAACATTAGCACTGTTTTATAACAAGAAAGCGTTTGCCGATGTCGGCTTAACTAAGCCTCCTACAACTTGGGATGAACTACGCGCCTATTCCAAAAAATTAACATTAGACAAAAATAAAGACGGCAGAATTGACCAATACGGCTATGGAGTAGTTGCTGAACTACCGCGTCAGGCATATATAATCAAAGCTTTTGGCGGGCAAATCGTGAATGATAATGGTAAAGCTGCCTTTGCCTCACCGGCGGGGTTAAAGGGATTACAGTTGGTAATAGACCAGTATAAAAAAGACCGCACTTCTGCCCAAAAATCTGATGTGGGGACAAACTCAGGCGGTGAAATGTTTGGTCAAGGTAAGGTAGCAATGGCAATTGAAGGGAATTGGGCAATTCCCTATCTGAAAGAAACTTTTCCTCAGTTAGATTTTGCTACCGCAGAATTACCAACGATAAATAACAAAAAAAGCACAATGGTTTTTACCGTTGCCTACGTGATGAACAAACAAGCACAGCACAAACCTGAAGCTTGGGAGTTAATTTCTTATCTCACGGGCAAAGAAGGTATGGAAAAGTGGACAGCAACAGGCTTTGCTTTGCCAACGCGCAAATCAGTAGCAGAGAAATTGGGTTTTGACAAAGATCCATTGCGATCGCCATTGGTAGCGGGGGTTGATTATGCCATACCGTGGCAAGCTGGTATGCATCCCGCAGCAATTGTGAACAACTTTGACAACCAATTTGTTAGCGCCTTACTGGGACAGCAACCGCTACCGCAAGCAATGCAGCGGGCGCAACAAGAAGCTAATCAGTTAATTATGGCAATGGAATAAAAAATAGGGAGTGGGGAGTAGGGATTAGGGAGTAGGACATTTTGCACCATTATCAATAAGCCCTGAAATAAATTTCGGGCTTAAAGCTAAAGTCGGTTTTTAACCGACTTAGTAAGAGTTTTAACCCATTTTAATGGGTTTTAGCTTTAAGCCGGAACTTTAGTTCACGGCGTTTGGTGCAAGATGTCAAACTCCCTATTCCCCATTCCCCACTCCCCACTCCCCACTCCCTACCGAATTAACTGCGCGGCTGAGTTAAAAAACTGACGGCTCAGTCCCTTGGTTAGTAAAATTATGGTCAACAGGTTGGCGAAAGCAATCATAAACATAATCAAAATCTGGTAGGATGCGGCGTCAAGGGCACTCACCCCACTCAGTACTTGTCCGGCTAAAAATCCTGGTATAGTCACCATACCGATAATCATCATTTGATTGATAGTGGGAATTAAGCCAGCGCGAATAGCGTCTTTACGATACTGTACAACTGCTTGTTGGGGTGTTGCGCCTAAACTCAAGTGAGTTTCGATTTCTACTTGACTATTGTTAATAATACTGACAAAACGTTCTCCAGCGATCGCAGCTGCATTCATGGCATTACCTAATACCAGCCCAGCCAGGGGAATCACATACTGCGCTTCATACCATCTGCTGGGTTGAATTATCACAAAATTGGTATAAAAAACTGTCAATATTGTACTGATAAAAATTGATCCCCACACTAAAGGCAAAACTTGAGGAATTTTTTGAGTGATGCGATTTCGTGCGACAATCGCCGTAATTGTTAGCAACACTGCTAAAAACGCCAAAACTGCGAAAGCATTGTTAAAAGCAAAGATGAAATCTAAAACGTATCCCAACACCGCTAGTTGTAGAATGGTTCTCCCAGTAGCGATCGCTAAATTGAGTTCTAGTCCGATTCTTTCCCAGGCTGATAAACCAATGGCTACAACCATTAGTGCCGTAGCACCTGCTAAATCAATCAAATCCAGTGTAATAAGTTCTTGCATGGGTTGTTAGTAGTTAGTGGTTCATGGTTCATGGTTCATAGTTCATGGTTCATAGTTCATGGTTCATGGCTATTAACCATTAACCATTAACCATTAACCATTAACCATTAACTATTAATGCCAATACACCGGGAACTTTAATTACAAGTATTGGATCTTGGTTGATAAATATCACATTTTACCCTCACCAATGGTAAACTTCAGCAATTCAAAATTCAAAATGCAAAATCCAACTTAAGGTCTAACCTGGTGATGGCAAATATCCCAAGGTTAGATATTCTGTATGTGAATTCTGCCATACTGCAAAGTAACTTAAGTAAAAACTCGTGTTTAGAGCGTGTTATAGATGACAGTTTGGTAGAAAAATTTGATTCAAAATCAATAAGCGAAAATCCTGCACTGGCATCTATCTTTACATTAAGATGAAAACTCATGATTCAAAGTCTAAATTCCATCCCTGCATTTGATAATAAGCAGCAATATGCCACTCTTGAAGCCGAAGTGAGTTCGGCTGTCTTAGAAATACTGGCTTCTGGTCGTTATATTGGCGGCCCTGTGGTTGAAAGCTTTGAGCAACAATTTGCAGCTTATAACGGTGTAAGTGAATGTGTAGCTTGTAATTCTGGTACTGATGCGCTTTTCCTAGCACTCAAAGTTTTTGATATTGGTGTAGGTGATGAAGTCATTACAACGCCTTTCACGTTTATCGCCACATCTGAAGTTATCAGTGCTGTGGGTGCAAAGCCGGTGTTTGTTGATATCGACGCGACTACGTTGAATTTGGATTTGCAGCAAGTAGCAGCAGCAATAACACCGAAAACAAAGGCAATCATCCCGGTTCACTTGTTTGGGCAACCTGTGGATATGACAGAATTGATGAGTCTAGCCACAGCCAACAATCTCATAGTTATTGAAGATTGCGCCCAATCTACAGGGGCAACTTGGGCAGGGCAAAAGGTTGGAAGCATTGGGCACATCGGTTGTTTTAGTTTCTACCCGACCAAAAATCTGGGTGGTTGCGG
The DNA here is from genome assembly GCA_051861145.1 of Nostocaceae cyanobacterium. Classification (GTDB taxonomy): domain Bacteria; phylum Cyanobacteriota; class Cyanobacteriia; order Cyanobacteriales; family Nostocaceae; genus JBHYDF01. The sequence goes on along the minus strand of JBHYDF010000099.1, from coordinate 13,904 downwards.
TGATGGTGGGGCAATGACGACCAATGATCCGGAAATTGCCGCCAAGTTACGTGTACTAAAAGAACATGGTCAGAAAACTCGGTACATTCATGAGGAGATTGGTGTAAACAGCCGTTTGGATACTATTCAAGCGGCGATTCTGCAAATTAAGCTACGTTATTTAGATATTTGGAATCGACAAAGGAGAGCGATCGCATCTCGTTATCAGCAATTTCTCAGTCAAGTTCCCGATATCATTATCCCGCAAGAATTAACAGAGGGTGAAGGCGTTTGGAATCAATACACCATTCGCGTACTGAGCAACAAAAGAGACTGGCTGCGTAATCAGTTACAAGAGCAGGGCGTAAATACAATGATTTACTATCCCCGCCCTTTACATTTGCAGCCAGTTTATGAAAATTTGGGGTATAAAGCAGGACAACTGCCAGTAGCAGAACAAGCCTCTATTGAGGTTCTATCCTTACCCATGTTCCCAGAACTTTCCGAAGAACTGCAAGACCAGGTGATTTACAGTCTCAAAGATTGTTTGGGGTAAAGAGTTAGGAGTTAGGAGTTAGGAGTTAGGAGTTAGGAGTTAGGAGTTTTGAATTGATAAGTTTGATTAACTCATCACTCATAACTTGTCACTCTTAACTCTTAACTCATCACTCCTAACTCTTAACTCCTAACTCCTAACTCCTAACTGTTTTGCTGACAGTTCCCAAGGCTTCTACCAAGCCACGCACAGCGGCTATCATTGCTACTTCGCTATTGAGTTGATTGATGGCAGAACCAACACCAACACCAGCCGCACCAGCAGCAATTGCTAAAGGTGCGGTAACGCTAGAAATTCCAGAAGCACACAGCACTGGTACAGATACCGCGCGGGAAATTTCGTAAGCTGCTGCTAAGGTAGGAGCAGCTTTTTCAATTAATCCCAAAGTACCGGGATGAATAGGATTGCTGCTGGTACCTCCTTCGGTTTGAATGATGTCAGCGCCTGCTTTTACCAATTCCTCTGCTAACTGTACCTGACGGTCTAATGTCAAAATGTGGGGAACGGTGACAGAAAGGGTTACATCAGGAAGAAGATTACGGGTTTGGTGAGTTAGCGCTAAAACTTCCTCAGCTTCAAATCTGCGTCCTTGAGCATAAAAAGAATCAAAGTTACCAATTTCGATTAAATCTGCACCAGCAGCTACAGCTTGCACAAATGTCTCTGGTTCAACTGCTGATACACAAATTGGTAAATTTGTCAACCTTTTAGCTAATTGAACTAAAGCAGCGTCGGCGGCGATATCGACAAAAGTAGCACCGCCGTGGTGTGCTGCTTTAACAGTGGCGGCGACACGGTTGGTGTCGAAGTTGTTCAAGCCGCTGATCACTTTGAGGGCGCGGCGGTTGGCAAATGCACTTTGGAGAGTAGGATGCATCGTCATGATTGCTCTCACAAATTTTCTATGAAAATAACGATTATTCTACCGTTCTCTCGTTACTTAATAGGATGGGCAGTGCCCATCATTGATGTTAAATTTAGCTGAAATCCAGTTCCACAGAGGAAATTTTGTTGCTTACTTTTTGAATGGGCAAGATGTTTCACATTCATTAACAAAATTACGTCTAATGTGAATTAGTCGAATTCGTCGTATTTAAACGTACCATACAATAGATTTATTACAAGAATCCAGTTTTACGGTAATAACAACCACAGATGAACACGGATGGACACAGATAACTTAACTCATCTGTGTCTATCTGTGTCCATCTGTGGTTTATTTCCAAAACCTGATAATTGCCATAATTTTAATTCACATGGCAGCGTAAATTAGACATCAGGCTGGTTCTTTAGTCTTTGCGGATAATGTTTTTTCTCGTCGTTCTTGAAGCGCATTTTCAATCAGTTTTGCTAGCAGCCAAGAAACTGAGCGTTCCTCCTCTTGCGCCCATACTTCAAGCTCTGCTTTTAATTCCGGTGAAATGTATGTTGTTACACCAGCTAATAAAGTTTTGCCACCCATACTAAAAATCTTGTTTCGTGTCAACCATGCTGATTATATCAGCCTACGATAGCCTTTTGTCTGATATGCTAGGCTATGCTATGGTATGCTAAAGTAGCAATACTTGCCATTTTTTTGAGTAATGAATATCTTTAACAACCCTCTTTCCACAACAGTCCCTCAACGAAGAGGTCGCGGTATTGACATAAAATCCCAACGTGAAATTGAAATCATGCGTCAAGCAGCTTTGATTGTTGCAACTGTGCTGAAAGAGATTTCTCAAACTGTGCAACCTGGGATGACCACAGCGGACTTAAATGCTTATGCAGAGAAACGCATCAGCGACATGGGTGCAAGTCCCAGTTTCAAGGGGTATCATGGATTTCCTGCTTCTATCTGCACTAGCATTAATAATGAAGCTGTACATGGCATTCCCAGTTCTAAGCGAGTAATTCGCTCTGGAGATGTTTTGAAAGTTGATCTAGCTACTTGTTACCAAGGTTTTCATGGTGATTCTTGCATTACCATTGCTGTAGGTCAGGTGTCTTTGCAGGCTGAAAAGCTGATTCAGATTGCAGAAGAGTCACTTTACAAGGGAATTGAGCAAGTGAAAGCTGGAGCTTGCCTAATGGATATTGCAGGTGCTATTCAAGACTATGTAGAGGCACATGGTTTTAGTGTAGTTGAGGACTACACTGGACACGGAATTGGTCGCAATATGCACGAAGAACCTTCTGTGTTTAACTTTCGCACTCGTGAAATGCCAAATGTGAGACTCCGGGCAGGAATGACGCTAACAATCGAACCGATTGTAACTATTGGTTCTAATCGCACCCGCACTTTATCAGACAAATGGACTGTAGTAACTGTCGATAATTCTTTGGCTGCTCAGTTTGAGCATACTTTGTTAGTGACAGAAGACGGATTTGAAATTTTGAGCGATCGCACAAAAGTTTAATTCATTGCGTCCCAGATGAGTTTAGTGTCGGTGAATTGCCGGAAGCGGCACACCTTGCCGTCACAAATATCGTACACATTTGCTGCCTGAGCGCGGAACGACTTGCCAGAGGTGCGATGGCGACCTGTATAGTTGCCGATGACGATGATTGTCTCGCCCGCGTCTAAATACTGCTCAATTTCAAATGCCCACGACTCCCAGTCGTTTTTGAACCCTTTGAAGACTCCTTCAACTACTGCTTTTGCCCCTCGGCGAGTCGCACCCCCAGGAAACCCTTCATTTTGAATCCATTCGAGGTCAGGGGCGCAGATGTGCAGGAAGGCATCGTAATCCTTCTCGTGAAAAGCCCTGTATAATTCCTGGATGATCTCAATATTTGTCATGTGCTACACCTCTTGACACTCTATGCTGTGACCAATTCAGCAATTCTGTTACGTGCAGCTTTAATCGACTCTTGCAAACTTTGCTCACCAAACTCTTCTTTTTCAATATGAATAAAGGTAATGTCGGTGATTCCAATAAAGCCAAAAACGGTTAACAGATGCGGATCTTGGTGATTCAGTCGTTCGTAGCGCTCACCGGAAGTATAGGAGGCTCCCCGCGCCGTAATGATGAACATCTTCTTGCCATGCACAAGCGGTTTATAGGGTGCTTCAGTATCTTCGGGTTCAAAGTTATACGTTCGCCCAACCCGCACAATCTGATCGATGTAAGCTTTGAATGTACTGGGAACGTTAAAGTTATACATTGGGATGCCCATCACGTAGATGTCAGCCGACAGGAATTCATCAATTAATTGGTCACTAATGTAAATTGCTTGCCACATTTCGGAGGTTCGCTGTGCTGGTGGGGTGAATGCAGCAGCAATCCAAGGTTCATCAACGTGCGGTACTGGGTTACGACCTACATCTCGATAGGTAACTGTATCACTAGGGTGAGTTTGCTGCCATGCTTCAACGAATTCTTTTGTTAATCTGCGAGAGTGCGATAGGGCGAAGCCCTTAAGCCTTCGGCTTATCGCTCTTTACGTGGACTCGAATCAATATGAAGTAGGTGTGCCATAAAACGTGTTGTTTATTTGTCATCTTTGTTCCTCATTTACAATTTAGACAGGCTGAGAATTTCGCGATACTTGAATCTTGCGATACTGTCAAAATCCTGCTATGAATTTTCAGTCTGCTTAGGTTTCCATCCCAATGGCACGAAGATAAGCCCTGAAATAAATTTCGGGCTTAAAGCTTAAACCCGTTAAAACGGGTTAAAAAGCCTAACCAGTAAGCTTTAGCTTACTTGAGCTTCTCGCCGTGAAATTTATTTCTTGGCTTTTAACTTAGCGCCATTCGGTTTCTATCCTAAAATTCCTTGAGTCTTGATTCTAGAAGGTCGCACTCGCCATGAAACCAGTACCCACGACACAAGCGACTCAAACGATTGATTCATCTAGCAATGGATTGCTGTTACCTATCGTCTCTAGCCAATCCCAAGGATGGAAAAGTATCCTGGTCGAAGAATGGAAGCAACCACCGGGACAGGAACAACATTGCTGCGCCGCAGAACACTCCATTTGTCTATGTTTAGCACCTCGCCCGTATCAGTCGCTGCAAATAAAGGGCGATCGCCGCTATTTCACCCTCTTAACCAAAGGGGATATTTCGATTACGCCTGCTGAACTCCCATTTATATGTCAAACGGATGCGGAAGACCATTATTTGCGAATAGCGATCGCGGCACAATTCCTACAACAGGTTGCAACAGAAGCAGCTAATATCGATATCGCTGGCGTGGAACTTCTGCCAGAATTTCGGGTTCGCGATACCCAAATTGAGCAGATTGGGATGATGCTTCACACCGAACTTAAGACAGGTGGCTTAGCGGGACAACTTTATGTTGATTCTTTAGCGAATTTACTAGCAGTGCATTTGCTGAGAAATTATTCTACGGCAAAACCTCGTGTTGTTTTGTATGAAGGTAGATTGAGCGATCGCCAATTACTCCAAGTCACCGACTACATCAACGAAAATCTAACTCAAGACATCAAACTGGCCGATCTAGCCCAATCGTTGGGGATGAGTCAGTTTCACTTCAGTCGCCTGTTTAAGCAATCCATAGGAACAACCCCCCACCAATTTTTAATTCAACAACGGGTTGAGCGTGCAAAACAGTTACTCCAGAAGCGAGATATTGCAATTGCTGATGTTGCCTTACAGTGCGGGTTTAATAGCCATAGCCATCTCAGTAAATGGTTTCGTGAACTGACGGGCATGACCCCGAAAGCTTATCGAGATAGTTGACATTACCACGGATGTGTGCATTTGAGATTCTAGCATCTAGTCCTAAGTATTAGTCCATTTTAATGGACTTCTGCTATGAGCCTGGGATTTAAATCCCAGGCGGACTGTAATTATTGTGAAGGCTTTTGTAGAGACTAACAATTGCAACGTCTCTACACACCGGAAAACCTCACCAATAACCTTAACAACGGGAGCATCCCAATTTTGATAAAATACTTGTGAAAGACTTTTCCCAGTCCTCTTGTAGAGGACTTTAGCTTTCAGACAGGCACTTAAGTGCCTGGCTGGCTATTCATGCAAAATTGGGATGCTCCCTTAACAACAACCAACAACTAATTATTAATTCTCCAAATTTTAATCGTCTTGTTCTCATTACCACTAACAAGCGTCTTGCCGTCTGGACTGAAAGCAACAGCGTAAACCTTACCTGAATTTCCGTTGAGGCTATCTATTTCCTCTCCGGTTTCCAAGTTCCAGATTTTCACGGTCTTATCATCGCTACCGGTGGCAATTTTTTTACCATCTGGGCTGAAGGCAACAGCATTCACATCGCCTAAATGTCCTTCTAAAGGACGTATTTCTTTGCCTATATTTAGCTTCCACACTTTGATGTTTTTGTTATCATCGACACTAGCCAAAAAATCACCATTCGGACTAATAGCAATAGCATTGACATCGGCTTTATGCCCTTCTAGAGTGCGTATTTTTGTATATGTATTCAAGTTCCAAACACTGATTTTTCTGTCCGCACCAGCACTAACAAGTTGATTATTTGTTGGTGTAAAGGCTACTGACAAAACTGCGCTGTTATACGCATCTAGAGTTTTGATTTCCTGACCTGTGGTTAAGTTCCAGAGTTTGATAGTTTTGTCATAACTACCACTAGCAATTATCTTTCCATCCGGACTAATGGCAACGGAATTAACTAAACCTTTATGTCCAGATAGAGTGTTAATTTCCTTGTTTGTATTGATATTCCAAATTTTAATGGTTTTGTCTCCACTACCACTGACTAAGGTTTGACCATCAGCGTTAATAGCAACAGAATAAACAATACCTTTATGTCCTCTCAGTGTACGGATTTTTGTTCTATTTTTTAGTTTCCAGATATTGATAGTTTTGTCATCACTGCCACTCACAAGGGTAGTTTCTGGACTGTTGAAAGCAAGAGTATTTACTTCGTCTGAATGTCCAGTTAAGGTTTGGATACGTTGCAAGCTTCTCCAATATTCATATCCCCCTAATAACCCCACAAGCAGGATGAAAACTCCTACTAACAGTTGATTTTTAAACTGTATTTTTGGTTGTAATTTTGTACTAGAAAAAACCTCTGATTTCAAATCAATTGTTGATGGTGGTAGCGTTATAGAAAAATCCCGTGGGGTTGGTATTGGTTGTGGTTGTGGTTCTTGACGCAAGTCTTCCAGAACTTCATCTACAGATTGATAGCGCTGCTCAATACTTTTTTGTAACAGTTTATCTAATACTTGTTCCAGTTTTGTAGATATAGAAAACTTGAGGTATTTACGCCAGTCTGACACCCAATTATAGCCTTCTTCCATGTATAACTGAGATGGGTGAATTCCTGTCAAGAAATAAAAGCAAGTCACACCCAAACTAAACAAGTCACTAGCTGGATATGCACAGCCATGCTTCATTTGTTCTATCGGCGCATAGCCATAGGAACCAATGCTAGTACCTGTCATTTCTAAAGAAGTTGCTGTTAATTGTTTGGCAACGCCGAAATCAATTAGTACTAGATTTCCCTTATCTGCGGGCAATTCTCCTCTCGTGAAATTGGGGGAACGGCGAATAATATTTTCTGGCTTGATGTCACGGTGAATTACTTGATGCTGGTGGACAAATTTGAGTACGGGTAAAAGTTCACTGAACAGTTCCCAAATTTTTTCTTCGCTGAAAGTTCCTTGCTGTTTCAATTCCTGTCGTAAAGTTTGCCCTTCGATAAACTGTTGTACTAAATACAGGTAGTTATCTTCTCGAAAGTAAGCATACAAAGTCGGAATCTGTGCATGTTCTCCCAACTGTTGCAAACGCCGCGCTTCTTGTTGAAACAGTTCGGTAGCTTTATTTAAGGCGCTAGTTCCTTGGACTTGCGGTGCTAGCTGCTTAACTACACAACACTCATTTAGCTTATCTTCATCTTCTGCCAAAAAAGTTCTACCAAATCCCCCGCCTCCAAGTGGTTGGATAATGCGATAGCGGTTTCGCAGTAAAGGAGTTAGCTTTGTTCCGCAATTTTGGCAGAAGACCCTTTCATCAGGATTTTGGGAGCGATCGCAACTAGGATTAAGGCAGTAGATCATAGCAGGGCATGTGTCAGCCTTCGTAAAGATATGGTAAATACTTCCTGTCTATATTTTTGTATTTCGGATTCCCGCTAGTTTGTTAAATATCGTGTAGATACTCAAGTAGATTGGAAATTAAGAGCGATCGCGCTTTTAGTCCGCGCAGGTGGTGAGACCAGCACTCTCCGGAGGGTCTCCCTCCGCAGGTGACTGGTGAGACCAGTCCTGTAGGCGGGTTTCCCGCCGTAGGGAACTGGCGAACCCGAAGGGCGAACCCGAAGGGACTTTGTTCGTATAGCCGCGACTTCAGTCGTCAGACACTTGATAGAGTGAAAATATAGAAAAGTAGCCAAATCTTAACGGCATAACATGGGCAGTATTTGGGAACTCGATTTTTACTCTCGTCCGATTCTGGACGAAAATCAAAAAAAAGTTTGGGAAGTCTTGGTATGCGACAGTCCTTTAGATACCCGTACCAATATTGATTCTTTGTTTCGCTATGCTCAATATTGCCCCAGTACCGAGGTAAATTCCGTATGGTTACGGACGGCGTTACAGGAGGCAATTGCCAAAGCAGGAGAAGCACCAATCAAAATCCGCTTTTTCCGCCGTCAAATGAATAATATGATTACCAAAGCCTGTAAGGATTTAGGCATTCCCGCACAGCTTAGCCGCCGCACTTTGGTACTTAACCAATGGTTACAACAGCGGATGGAACAAGTGTATCCTAATGAACCAGGATACCAAGGAGGTACTAATCCTTCTGTTCGTTTGGAAGCGCCTTTACCCCAACGCTTACCCGATGCTTTGGAAGGGCAAAAATGGGGATTTGTGACATTATCGGCTGCGGATTTTGCGGTTATGCACGAGTGGGAAATTGGTTTTGGTCAAGGATTTCCCCTAGAGTTAGCACAGGTTTCCCCAGAAACTCGTATTCCTGGTGTTTTAATTTTCTCACCGAGGGCATTACCCTTGGCTGGTTGGATGTCTGGATTAGAGTTAGCTTGGTTGAAATTTCAAAGCAGTCCCCAAGGGGGAAGATTACTTTTAGAAACTGGTGCGACGGAAAGCTGGATTTTAGCCAATATTACAAACCCGGAAATGCTGGCACAAGTGAAAGGTTTTGAAGAAGCCAAGCAAAAAGCAAACGGAGTACATTTTATCGGTGTGCAGTCTGATCCGGAAGCAGAATCTTTCGCGGGGTTTTGGCTGCTGTGTGAGGTGGATTTAGCGTAAAGTTCTAAAAGTTAGGAGTTAAGAGTTAAGAGTTAGGAGTTACTTACAATTCATAACTCATAACTCCTAACTCCTAACTCCTAACTTTCTAGTAAGAATCATGGCGTCTAACAATTTACCAAAAGATACCCTAGCAGAAAAGCTGCTGGAATTAGCTTTAAAATCTGGGGCGGAAGCTGCTGAGGTGTATCAGTCGCGATCGCTTTCTCAACCAGTGTTTTTTGAGGCAAATCGTCTCAAGCAAGTCGAAACCAGTCAATCTGAAGGTACGGCGTTGCGGTTATGGTACAACGGATGTCCGGGACTTGCGGTGGCTTATGGTATGGTTGAACCGCAAGCGATGGTTGAACGTGCTTTATCTTTGAGTCAGTTGAATCAACCGGAAACTGTGGAGTTGGGTAGTAATTTTCAACCTTCTTACCCAGATTTGGGGAAGGATGTGTCTATTGAAAAGTTGGTGGAGTGGGGTAAAGAAACTGTTGCTATTATTCGCGACGCTTACCCGGATGTAATCTGTAATGGTGATTGGGAATGTGATGTGGAAACTACTAGGCTAGTTAATACCAAAGGTCTAGATTGCTACTACACCGATACCACCCTTAGCTGCTATATCTCCGCTGAATGGGTACGAGGAGACGATTTTTTAAGTGTTTCCGATGGTGAAACTGAACGCGGCAATCTGCAACCGGAGAAACTCGCGCAGCAAATTTTACAAAGGTTGGCTTGGGCAACAGAAAACGTCCCTCCGATTGTTGGTCGTGTTCCTGTTTTGTTTACTTCCAAAGCGGCTGATATGCTTTGGGGTACTATCCAAGCTGCTTTAAATGCTAAGCGCGTTTTAGAAAAAACTTCTCCTTGGACGGAAAGAATTGGTAAACAAGTAGTTTCCCCTTTACTTACCCTTTACCAAGATCCGCAAGCTGGGCCTTATAGCTGTCCCTTTGATGATGAAGGTACGCCGACTCAATTTATGGTGTTTATTCAAAACGGGGAATTACAGAATTTTTACTGCGATCGCACTACCGGACGCCAACTCAGTACTCCCTCCACCGGAAACGGTTTTCGTCCCGGTTTGGGTAGTTATCCTACCCCCGGTTTATTTAACCTCCTCATCCAACCCGGTTCGGGAACACTACAAGAATTGATTCAACAACTCGATGATGGCTTGATTGTGGATCAAATGCTGGGTGGTGGTAGTGGTATTTCCGGTGACTTTTCCATCAATGTTGATCTAGGATACCACGTTAAGAATGGCGAGGTAATTGGACGTGTAAAGGATACTATGGTGGCAGGGAATATCTACACAGCTCTCAAACAATTAGTTAAACTTGGTAGCGATGCTGATTGGAACGGTTCTTGTTATACTCCGTCCCTAATTGTGGATGGGCTTTCTACCACCGGCAGAAGTAATTAAGAATAGAAAATCAAAAATAAAAAACTAAAAATTAGTTAGCAGGTATGGACGATTCGAGTAGTGGTCAGGATGGCATCCAGCTTGATAGAGTTGTATTTTTTGGACGCACTTTGTCAGAATACGTGAAGTTTTTTGACCTTGATTTATCTCAGTGGCAAAGTCGTAGAATTCTGGATTGTCCATCTGGTGCAGCTTCTTTTGTGGCAGAAGCTAACAATATGGGCATTGATGCTGTTGCTTGTGACTTGTTATTTAATCTGGATGAAAACATCTTGATTAATCAAGGCAAAGCAGATTTTGACCAAGTTGTTGAAAAAATTTCCCTAGTTTCGCAATTTTATAACTGGGAATTTTATGGAGGGTTCGAGGGATATAAAGAATACAGAAAAACTGCTTTTCATCACTTCACTCAAGATTATGCAATGGGACGAGATGCCGGACGCTACATCAAAGCAGAGTTACCAAAACTGCCTTTTGCCGATAAAAGCTTTGATTTGGTTTTGTGCGGTCATTTTCTGTTTCTTTACAGCGATGAGTTTGACTATACATTTCACTTCAATTCTATTTTGGAATTGTACAGAGTCTGTTCTCAAGAAGTCAGGATATATCCGCTACAAAGCAAAAATGTTAAGCCTTATCCATTGATGGATAATTTACTTTTTGACTTAAAAGCCGCTGGAATTGCTACCGAAGTTGTTAGGGTTCCGTGGGAATTTCAAAAAGGTAGCAAACATATGTTGCGTTTGACTGCTATGAAGAGTTAGGAGTTAGGAGTTAGGAGTTAGGAATTAGGAATAGAAAAATCAGATAAATTTATTGTTCATGACTTATAACTCATCACTCATAACTCATCACTCATAACTCATTTTATATGTCGCCCCCTTTGCTGACTCTGTGTATTCGCACTTTTTGGCAACCGAGAAGAGGTTTAGCGATCGCAGAAGCTTGCATCATCGGTTTAGTCGCCGCCTTCTCTGCTGTATTCTTGAAATTTGGTTCCGGATGGTTGGGAACATGGCGAGTCCATACTTCTTCCCACATCTGGCCAGCATGGATTGTCCTACCAACAGTTGGTTTATGTTTTGGATTTCTGTCTGGTTGGTTGGTGCAGAGGCTTGCACCTGAAGCTTCTGGTAGTGGTATCCCTCACGTTAAAGCTTCTCTTGCCAATGTACCAGTAAAACTATCTTGGCGGGTAGCAACCGTAAAATTACTTAGTTCTATCATCGCCCTTGGTTCAGGAATAACTTTAGGTAGACAAGGCCCTACCGTTCAAGTCGGGGCTGCATTGGCTGGGGGAATGAGTCGCTTGGTTCCCACTTCGCCAGACCATCGACGGCAAATGATAGCAGCCGGTGCGGGTGCGGGTTTAGCTGCGGCTTTCAATGCCCCCATTGCCGGTGTATTATTTGTTGTGGAAGAGTTACTGCAAGATTTATCGGGACTAACTTTAGGAACCGCTATTATCGCTTCGTTTATTGGTGGGGTCGTTTCCCGCTTGTTAGGTGGTCGCAGTTTGCTACTCAACCTAGAATTATCTGAGTCCTCTAGCAGCTTTTCAATTCCAGAAATTCCCTTTTACCTGGTTTTGGGTATATTAGCAGGGTTGCTGGCGGCATTGTTTAATTCAGGTCTAATTAAAAGTATAAAGTTATATCGCCGTTTACACATCAGTTTGCCATTGCGGGTTGCTTTAGCTGGATTTGTCTCTGGAACTGTTGTCGCATTTTTACCAGATGATTTCCGAGATAATACTGGCTTGCGAGAATCTTTAATTGCAGGAGAAGCGGATGCATCCTTAGCAGCGATCGCATTTTTGGCTCAGTTTATTCTCACTCTAGTAGCATTTGGCTCCGGAGCGCCAGGAGGGTTATTTGCTCCCAGTTTAATTTTAGGTTCTTGTTTGGGACATATCATCGGCGTTTTTGAGTTGCTGTTGTTGAAAGATGGTTCGACAACTACCTATGCTTTAGCGGGAATGGGGGCATTTTTTAGCGCCGTCTCGAAAGTACCGATTACGGCGATTGTGATTGTCTTCGAGATGACAACAGATTTCAATCTGGTGTTACCTTTGATGATTACTTCTGTCACGTCTTATCTGGTAGCCGACAAATTAATACCGGGGTCGCTGTATACCAAACTATTACACTTAAACGGTATCAACATTGAAAAACCAGCTTCAGTCGATAGTGTATTAACAGACCTAACAGCACGAGATGTAATGCAGCGACGGGTAGAAACTCTAGATCCAGAGATATCTGTAGAAGAAACAGTACAGGCTTTCTCTCATTCCCATCATCGGGGTTTTCCCGTAGTAGAGGAAGGTAAATTAGTAGGAATTATTACGCAAAGTGATTTATTGAAAATACGCGATCGCAATTTAGATAAAGATACCCCCTTACGGGAAATCATGACGCCCCAACCGGTGACAGTCACACCGAGGCACAATTTGAGTAACGTATTATATTTATTGGATCGCTATCAAATTAGTCGCTTACCGGTACTGGAAGGGCGGAGACTAATCGGCATTATCACCCGTGCCGATATAATTCGGGCAGAAGCAGACCATCTTAATTGTGCTAACAGACAACACGGGCCGCAACCAGAACCATCCTACGTAGTTTATCAAACGCGATCGCCCAGTATCGGTAGAGGCAGATTATTAGTACCCGTCGCCAACCCGGAAACAGCCGGGACACTATTAAAAATGGCAGCAGCAATAGCCCGCGATCGCCATTATGAAATAGAGTGTTTGCAAGTAATTCTTGTATCTCGTCAGAGTTCCCCCGCCGAAACCACAGTCAGAACCACAAAAAGTCGGCGTTTACTGCGAAACGCTGAAGCTTTGGGAAAAAAGTTAAAAATTCCTGTACATACGCAAATTCGCGTAGCTCACGATGTTTCTCAGGCAATATTAGAGACAATCAAAGACAGACATATCGACCTAATTTTAATGGGGTGGAAAGGTAGCACTTCCACCCCTGGCCGCATATTTGGCGATGTTGTAGACACCCTGATTCGTCAAGCCACGTGTGAAGTAGTATTAGTGAAATTATCAACTCCTAACTCCTCACTCCTAACTCCTCACTCCTCATCAACTCCTAACTCCTCACTCCTAACTCCTCACTCCTTCAACCGTTGGCTAGTACCGATGGCTGGAGGTCCGAATGCAAGATTAGCGATAAAATTGCTACCCGCCTTAGTGACATTGGGAGAAGATCCAAAAATTCGTCTTACCCGCGTGTTTAAACCATCGGAAGTCGAACCAGACATGAGGGTTATAGAAGAAGCCATTCGTCAACTAATTCGCCGCCGCAACAAAATGTCCAGCACCGTAGAAGCTGAACCAGTTAAAGCAGATTCTGTGAGTGAGGGAGTGATTAACCTAGTAAAAACTGGAAGATACGATGTAGTAGTTTTAGGTGCTTCTCGTGAAGGAATGCTACAACAAGCAATGAAAGGAAATATTCCCGAAGCGATCGCATCTGGTGTAGATAGTACGGTGATTTTGGTCAGAGGGGCAATTAGTAATTAAAAATGTAATATTCTCTTGTGGGGTGGGCCGGACAGCCCGCCCTAATACCGATTTTAAATTTTACAGCGATTTTCAGGTGAATAGACCATATTGGCAATGGGGGGCGGGTTTTGTTTTAATCTCGAATGAAAGCAAGTGCCGTGAAATAAATTTCCGGCTGTGTAGAGACGCGACGCCAGGTGCTACAA
>JBHYDF010000098.1:0-29249 GCA_051861145.1 Nostocaceae cyanobacterium | reverse complement strand
TGTCGGGTTGCCGACTGCCAAAATAGCTCGATGCCAGGGTTAATACTAAACAAAAGCCTTTCCTTTCTATAAAGGAAAGGCTTTTGGCTTTCCCTTGAATGGTTTAGCTAAAGGAAGGAGCATTTTTCCCAAACTAGCGAACTTTATCTCCAGAACTTATTTCTAGTGACTTCTTAGTTTTGGTAATCTCAGCACGTAACCTTGCTACCCGTCCAAATATGAACGAAAAATAGATAATCAACGATAGAGCAAGAATAAGAACAATTACAATGAATTGAGATCCACTTAAATAGGCAACACCTGCTGTAATGAAGGTAATTGCGCCAAATGCTAATGTAATTATGCCTGAAACAAATGCCAGATTAACAGCACGACCACCTTTTTCCAGACCGAGACGTGCAACTTCATACTCAAGTTTAAGTTCCTCCAGTCGCGCTCGCAGTTCATCTTCCGATTTTGGTCGAGATTCTTTCATACACGAACCCTACCTTTTTATTTGCTTCCTAGAGAGCCGGTCAAGTAATAATGATTGACAAAAAAGATGTAATATGGGTTTGTCTTTCCCCCAAATAATTTGGGTGTCATTAGTGGTGTGCTGCGATGCGTCCCCCCAACTGGAATCCTCCCATCGAATTGTCACAGGCAGAACAAGCCATCATCTCTCGCATCAAGAGAGCCAAGCTATTCACCTTCCTACGTTACAACCGTCATCACCTGTTTAATGAGGAGTTTCAGTTGGAACTTGCAACCATCTTCAAGGACAGTACAGTCGGTCATTGTCCAGTTCCTCCAGCACAGTTGGCACTGGCATTGATTTTACAAGCCTACACAGGAATATCAGACGATGAAGTCATTGAAGTGTTGGTGATGGATAGACGTTGGCAATTAGTACTCGATTGTCACGATTGCCACAAACCACCATTCAGTAAAGGAACTTTGGTTTCTTTTAGGCAAGCAATAATAGACTTTGAAATAGACCAAAAATTAATAGAGCGAACTGTAGAAATTGCCAAGGAGCAAGGAGGCTTTGGTTCAAGCAACTTAAGGGCTGCGTTGGACTCCTCGCCATTATGGGGAGCAGCAAAAGTAGAAGATACATACAATCTACTGGGTCATGCTTTACGAAAAACTGTGAGGTTAATGGCCCAAGCTTGTGGACAACCAATTGCTCAGGTGGCGAAAGAAACACAAGTAGATGATGTAGTCACAGAAACTTCACTTCTTCGCAGCTTTAGACCTCAACTGGGATGACCCAACAGAACGCTCATATGCTTTAGAACTAATTCTCAATGCCCTAGATCGGGTAGAATCCCAATTAGAAAAAAAAACTGAAGATGACCAGTTTTCCCAAGCGGCTAAAACTCTCCAAGTAGCACGACAGATTCAAACCCAAGATGTCACAGTTGATTCTCAAGAGAAACCC
Source organism: Nostocaceae cyanobacterium (assembly GCA_051861145.1). GTDB lineage: Bacteria > Cyanobacteriota > Cyanobacteriia > Cyanobacteriales > Nostocaceae > JBHYDF01. Next base: position 27,826 of record JBHYDF010000098.1, on the reverse strand, counting down.
AAACTCAGTAAGGGAGTCGCCAAAAATCGCCGCATTTCTATTGAAGACCCAGATATGCGTCATGGTCGAAAAAGTCGTTCACAACTGTTTGATGGCTATAAACGCCATGTTCTTAGGGATTTGGATATTGGAGTAGTGCGCTCTGTTGGTATTACCCCAGCCAACGTTGGTGAAGCTCAAGTTACCGAGGCAATGGATGCTGATTTGAAAGCCCAGAATGTAAAGATGGTTGAGTTGCACATCGACCGAGCTTACCTTGCCAGTCAGTGGGTTAAAGAACGTCCCCAAGACTTAACAATATTCTGCAAAGCTTGGCCTGTACGTAACGCAGAGCGCTTCACCAAAACAGACTTTGTACTTGACTGGGAGCAAGGTCTAATTCGCTGTCCGAATAATGTCAGTATCCCATTTGAGCAAGGAAAAACTGTACACTTCCCTACATCTGAGTGTAATGTTTGCCCTTTACGCGAACGTTGTACAACCTCTTTACGAGGTCGTAGCGTTTCAATTCATCCAGAGGAAACTTTGATGATTGAATTGCGTGAACGTCAGTCTACAGAAACAGGACGAGGCAAACTCCGAGAACGTACTTCTGTCGAACATACTTTGGCTCATTTTAGCCAATGGCAAGGCGACCGCGCTCGCTACATTGGTTGGCGAAAAAATTTATTTGACTTACGTCGTGTAGCAATTGTTCACAATCTTCATGTAATTGCTCGGATATCGGAGTCTACAAATAACCAGCAAGCCTGATAAACATTTTTGTAAATGATCGCTCACACCTGCCTCAATTTTTCAAATCCACATCATCTTTATTTTGTCAATCATTATTACTTGACCGGCTCTCTAGAAAAGCTGACACGCGATTTCAACTACTTAGTACAAAGTGACACTTTCTCTAGCTTTAGGCGTACACAAGCCTGTTTATCAAAAATTTATTTGGTAAAATTTGCATCAACTGTAGAGTAAGAGCTGCGAAGGTGATGTCAAATTTTCATTTGACATTAATTGTCTGCCAAATAGGAATTTCAATGCAAAATTCTGTTCCGCATCCTAGTTCTGAAGTGCAATTCAAAGTACCTTTGTGATTTTCGACAACTATTTGATAGCTAATAGATAATCCCAAACCAGTGCCACTTCCTACTGGTTTGGTTGTGAAAAATGGGTCAAATATTCGTGCTTTGATTTGTTCGCTCATCCCAATGCCATTATCAGCAATTCTTACACATACTTGACCGGCAGGAGAAACTTCTGTGCGGATGCGAATTTGAGGTTTAGTCAAAAGTCCAGAGTCCATAGTCAATAGTTCAGGGTTTTTAACTGTTGACTGTTCCAAAGCATCTATAGCATTATTTAGAATATTCATAAATACTTGATTGAGTTTGCCTGGGTAGCACTCAACTGTAGGTAATTCATCATACTCTTTGATAATTTCAATTTCAGGATGACAACCATTAGACTTAAGCCGGTGCTGTAAAATTAATAAGGTATTGTCGATGCCTTCATGCAAATTGACACGCTTCATCTCTGCTTCGTCAAGGCGTGAGAAGTTTCTTAAAGAAATGACAATATCACTAATTCGTTTTGCATTTACTTGCATAGATTGTAAAAGCTTCGGCAGATCCGTTACTAAAAAATCAAAATCTATTTCTTGCGATCGCTCAACAATTGCCGAAACAGGTTGAGGATAATGTTCCTGATACAGGCGCAACATATCTAGCAATTCAACTATATATTGGTTGCCGTATACTAAATTACCAGCAATCACACCGATGGGGTTATTGATTTCGTGCGCGATACCAGCAACCATTTGACCGAGTGAAGACATTTTTTCGCTCTGGACAATAAGACTCTGGGCTTTTTTCAAGTCTTCCAAGGCTTGCTGTAACTCCTGACTACGAGCTTGCGCTATTTGAGCTGCTTCTTGAGCTTGAGTATACAAGTACGCTTGGGCACGCTGTGCAGCAGAACGCTCAGTAATTTCCACAGACAATAACTGATTTGCGTCTTTTAATGCCTTTGTCCGCTTCTCTACTTGAATTTCTAGTTCATCTTTTGCTTGAGATAACGCTTTTTCTGCTAAAGCTCTTTCTTGGTGCAGAGCAACTGCGCCTGCTGCTACTGCAAGCAAATCCACTTCTAAAGAGTCCCACAGACGTGCTTCTTGACAATTGTCAAAGCCTATAAAACCCCAAAATTGATTGTTCACTGTTAAAGGCAAAACCAAAATAGAAAGAATCTCTTGAGCAGCAAGAATTTCTCGTTCTGGTTCTGGCTGTTCGGCTACTATGCTAGTAATGATTTCACCCCGCTCTAAAACTTCCGCCCAGTGAGGAAAACTCTCATCATAAGGAAGGTTTTGCAATAGAGGATTATTTCTTTCCGGGTTGATGCCTTTGGCACACCACTCAGCCCGTTGGCTCATCAATAAACGTCCTGTTTGCTCTCGCTGGTTCTCGAATAGGTAAACGCGACTTGCAGCGGATGCTTGTCCCAATGCTTCTAAAATTCGTATGTAACAATTACCATCAGTATCATCGGCTAATAACTGCCGTTGTACTTCTACCAGTGTTGCTAAATAACGCTCCCGCTTTGCCAATGCAGCCTCTGTTCGCTTGCTTTCTGTGATGTCCATTAACACGCCATCCCAGATTATTTCGCCATTGGGCAATTTTTGGGGCCGGGAAGCGCCAGAAAGCCATTTTAACTTGCCACTAGGAGTAATGAAACGTCCTTCCCACTTCCAAGGTTGTAATGTTTGAGCAGAAATAGCTACGGATGCTTGAAAGCTTTCTTTATCTTCAGGATGAATTTGCCTAAGTACCATTTCAGCATTTTGCACCATATTCTCTGGCTCTAATTCAAACATTTCCCGACAATAAGAACTGGCGTAGGGAAGATATGCCGAACCATCGGGACGCAGCACAAATTGATAAATCATTCCCGGTATGTGGGATGTCAGTTCATAAAACCTAGCTTCGCTCTGTCGCTGCGCTTGTTGTGCTTTTTGACGCTGGTTCGCTTCCATTGCTAGGCTAATTAAATCAGCAATGCAACCAGCAAAGTTTTCTTCTTCTAAAGTCCAATGGCGTACACCCCCGCTATGTTCATGGCAGACTACGCCTATCATTTCACCTTCTAGCCATATCGGCGCATCTAACATAGATGTGACACCGACAGCAGGCAAATATTCTTTACCAAATTCGTAGGTACGCGGATCGGTGTAGGCATCATCAGCAGCAATGGTACGTTCTGCTTCTAAAGCTTTAAAATATACCGGATAGTTGACTGCTTCGAGTTTGAAACCAGAGGAATGGCGGTTGCAGGTTCGTTCGTAGAGGTTGAGGCAGTTTATTTGAGAGCGATCGCCATTATAAAGCCACACACTCACACGCTCTACCCCAAGAGTACGGTTAGCGGCTTCTGTAATTTCGTCTAAAGCAATATTTAAATCGCCCTGTGTAATGGTTTTACTCTTTGCCAGTGCAAACAGTACTTTATTTTGTTCTTCCAAGCGAGCTTGAGTTCGACTCAAGCTAACTTTAGAGCTATCTATTTCAGTAATATTACTGTAAGTACAAATTACCTGTCCTGTGCTGTCTTTGGGTTGAGTATTCACCACCAACCAAATAAGTTCACCATTTTCGGGATGAGAAACTCCCAAAATGAGATTTTCTTGTGGAGAAAGCAGCACATCAGGATTAGCAAAAGTTGTACCGTCTGTTTGTACAACTTGCCAAGCAGCACCAAAAGCAATTTTTCCCAACAATTCTCTTTCTGTGCGTTGCAGCAACTTACAACCCACCGCATTGCAGAAAAGGATTTCTGCTTTTACTCCTAACACCATCAAGCCGACTGGTATTTGATCCAAGAAAGAAGAGGTAGGAGTGAAGGATACAGATTTCTTCCCAAATTCTTCGCCCGTAGGCGAGTGGGAAAATTGTCCCCTCTGTTCCCCTCCCTCTATCCTTCTATTCTCATTTTTTCCCGTCTTCCCTACTACTTCACCACGCAAACATTGACGGGTGTTGATCGGGGAAAGGGAAAAGGTTAAAGGGTAAGGGATAATAACCTTTCCCCTTTCCCCTTTACCCTTTACCCATCCGCCAAAGTTTCTTTGGCAAAGTACTACTTTCCCTACTAGCTTTCTCAGTTGGGACTGAAATACAAAACCAACCAACAAACCCACACCTAGCAATACCAGCATGGTAACAGGGATGGTAAGGTTCCCCTGTTGTAAGTACAGTAACCCGAACGCCAAGAAAATTGCTGTAAAAAACACTAATCGCGATTTTTTTTGATATTTTATATACTTGGCGGCTATAATTTGGAAGAAAAAATTCTTCCGTCGGCAGGAAGATGCAGTGCTGTTTACTACCATGGGTACGTATATAATCAGTTGCAATTAAAAGCGGAAAGACAATTATAAGACCCCATCCCTTATTGATAAAACATCAAATCATTAGATGTTTCCGTCATTAAAAAGGTTTTGGATTTATTTTGTCCGTACTTCCACGAGAGAAAGGAAGCGTAGCTCCATATAAAAATACAGATGCCAATACAGTTCCTACGGACAAATTCGCAGTATAAGTAGTTTTGTTTTGATAATATGTTTTTTGTTACTTTTATATTAGCAGTAATAATACTGAGTAAATTAAATTGACAAGCGTAACTGCGAACCTTGCTGACTTTTATTTACCTCTATGCGGGCGGCAAAGGCTTCTTTGAGGTGAGGCATATGGGTAACGGTGAGGATGCAGGAGAAGTCAGGAGCGATCGCATTTATTGCCGCAATCAGGCGATCGCATCCTTCGGCATCTTGCGTACCAAAACCTTCATCTACAATTAACATCTGTAAAGCCGCTCCTGCCCGTTGTGCCAACAATTTCGCCAAGGCTAAACGAATGGCAAAGTTAATTCTAAACGCTTCACCACCAGAATATGTTTCATAAGCTCGCGTACCTCTAGCATCGGCTATTAAAATATCCAAAGTGTCAATGAGCTTGCTATTTTTCTTAGTAGATTTCCCGTTCCGCCCTGCTTTTTGTGTGACAAATTGAACATGCAACTGATTAGCGCTCAGTCGAGCAAGAAGTTGATTTGTCTCGGCTTCCAATTGCGGTAACACATTTTCAATCATCAACGTTTGGATACCATTTTTACCAAACGCTTGTGCTAATTCCTGATAAATGCGATGTTGCCGCTTGGTTTCTTGTAGTTGTTGCTGCTGTTGCTCGTACTGAGTTTGCAGCGTTTCCAGTTGATGCGCCATCTGTTCTAAACGCCCCAACTGAGCGAGTTGTTCGTCAAGTTGTCGTCTGCGGGTTGCTAGTTGCTGTTCTAAAGCTTGAATTTGCGCAATTGGGTTAGCAGTTTCTTCCAATTGGTGAACGATAGCTTCAATTTGAGTTTTGAGTCTTTGCCTTTCACTCAATCTAGCTTGCAAAGACACCTCTAATTCTTGCGATCGCTTCGTCAGTTGCGGATACTGCTCCTGCGCCGCTAACAAATTTTGATAGCGTAACTGCCAAGCTTGAGCTTTCCGCACAGCTATGCGAAGATTATTATGCTTTTCCGTGTCATAGCCAATTTCGGCAATGTAGCGATCCAAGGCAATTATTTCTCTCGCACACTCAGAATCAATCGCCTCTTGCTTCATTCTGGTTTGTAATTGGGCAATTTGTCCTTCAAGTTCCGGTTTTCTAGCTTCTATTTGTGCTTTTCGCTTATTTGCCTCCTTTATTTGCCCTTGTCTAATTTCTGCCCAACGCCATCTTTCTACTTCACTACGAGCAAGAGCATGGTCTTGTTCATTGTAATTGAGTTGTTGCAGATGTTGTTCTAATTGCCTGAGTTCAACTTGTTTATCAGGAGCGTATTCACTTAGTTGAAGCGATCGCTCTAATTTCTCTTTCTCAACACCAATTTGTTGTAGCTGTTGCTCAACATCACTTGTCGCCTGTAACTGTGCTGCCAATTGTCCCCTTTGTTCGCGTAAAGTGTCGTAGGGAGACAATTGTTGAGAAATATCTCGGTATTCTTGCCTAAGTACCTGAATTTCTCTATCAGAAACGGCCATTTGTTCCCGCACTACCCACAACTGCCCTTCTGTATCTTTATGATCAGTTTTGGTTTTGTCTACCACGCGGTTCCAGTGATGTTCATCCAAAGGACGCTCACACAATGGACATATAGCATTGGGAGTTTGCAGCATTTGCAGTTTTTGTTCTAACTCTCCCAGTAATCTTTCGTAGTCCCGTTGGTGCGCTTGTAACCTTTCAATAAAGTGACGCCGTTCCTGTCCTTTTTCTTGAACTCGTTGCAGATATACCCGCTTTTTCTCCAATTCCTCTATCTGTATCCCCACTTCCATGACTGCTTGTTGTAGTTGGGGATGGCGTCGCTGCTGAGATTGCAATTGATTTGCTGTGACTTCCAGTTGTTCCAGTCGCGCTACTAACCCCGCCTGAACTCTATCTATTTGACTTTGTAAACTTGCCCGTTGTTGTAGCAGGGGAGCTACTTCCATTTGCAGTTGATCTAGTTGAGCCACACGCTGACGCGCCGCCACAAGTTGTCCTAAAGCCGATTCTACTTCACCTGACTTGCTGAGAGTTTGCTGAATATCCTGTTCTTGTTGTTGCAAAGCTTCTAATTGAGCTTCGGTTTGTTGCAATTGCCGTTCAATTGCATTTATTTGTTTGGTAAGTTGCTGTTGCTTTTGTTGACGTGTTTGCTGAGCGCGGGTATATTCTGCAAATTTGGCGCTCATCGCTTCTTCTTGAGTTTGCAAATTTTGATACTCAGTATAACCAGCTTTTATTTCAGATTCTTGACTGAGTAACTCTTCTAAAGCTAATTGCTGATTGCTGAGAGATGAGCGTTCTTGTTGGAGGCGATCGCAATCTTGGATTAGATTCTGATATTGTTGTCTAACAAAGTTGAGTTGTTCTTCCCAATTTTGCCTTTGGTGCTGGACAACTTGCAAGCTTTGTAATTGAATATTCTCAAAAGCCTGTGTCTGTTGGAGTTGGTTAAGTTCGTTTTCTAAATCAGCACGTTTTTGAGCGATCGCATCTTGTTGTTGCAGTTGAGTTTTCATTGAATCCAAAGAACGATCCAACTCCTCGACTCGTGCTTTTAACTGACGCGATAATTCCTTTGCCCGTTCTCCTAATTCATCGTACTGATTAAGTTTTAATAACTCCGCTAATATTTCCTTGCGTTCGCTAGGACGCTTGAGCATGAACTCATCAGCCCGACCTTGACGCAGGTAGGCAGAATTGATAAAAGTATCGTAGTCTAGCTTAATGTGTTGCAAAATCAAATCTTGTGTTGCTCTTACCCCTTTGCCAGTAAGAGAACGAAACCCATTCGGTGTTTCTATTTGAAATTCCAGGACGCCACTACCACCCCGCTGACGGCTACGAATCACTCTATAAGTTTGCTGTCCGCTTGTTTTGAAGATAAAATCTACGCGAACTTCTTTGGAGCCAGTGTGAACAACATCATCTTCAGAAGCAGCTCTGCTTTCTCCCCAAATTGCCCAAGTAATAGCTTCCAACAAAGAAGACTTACCAGCGCCATTGGCACCACAAATACAAGCCGTATGTAAACCGCGAAAATCTAAAGTTGCATCACGGTAACTGAGGAAGTTTTTCAGGGTAAGCTGTACTGGAATCATCTAAGCTTAGGAACCACACCTTTTTTAATATGTCGCAACACAGAGACTCTGTTTGCTAGTTTAGCTATTTGAAAATCACGTTTCTAGTCTTTAAGACCTCAATTTTACAATTGTTAACATTACAATGATTATTTTTTTGCTGTTATTTAACATTTTTTTACTCTCGTCGTATAAAAATAAAAGTAAGGTAGACAAAAAGCTTGCTTTCTCCTCCTCTAACTTCCATAGCCAGAGAGGCTGTGGCAAGGTTTAGACAAACTTTTTTTGATGGAAAGATAAGGATAAATTTTGACCGTCGAGAGGTGGAGGGTAAGAAAGATAAAAGTGGGATAGTTGGGATTTGTATGGGTTAGGTATGGTTGGTGAGGAAAGCGATCGCTATTTTGGTTTGAGAGCGAAAAAATTAATCTATGGCAACATTCCCCCGCTTTCGGTTTGGTAAAAGTGGGATGAAACTGGAGAGTAAGAATTAACTTTTGTCAAGATTTAATGATGATAGACGGAAATTGCTTCTGTCATCATTTCCAAAAATAAAACCCGCGCAGACGGGTTTCGTTTGTGTAGCCGCGACTTCTAGTCGCCAAGGCATATTTTAAATTCGCTAATTATTTTTGTTTGACTTTGAGCAGGGTATTTGAAGTCCAACGTAAGTACCAACAGCAAATTTTGTCAAATCTAGAAATTGGGGGCGACTTTTTTCATCGATAATAGCGATCGCCAAAGAACCAACCACTGCAACCAGCATTACCTCCACAAAACTTCTTTGGCTCAATATGCATGTTAGGCAGCTAGTAGAATAATCAAGCAGTGCTTTACCCAGACACTGCACCGGAATCTAGTCTCCACTCATGTTTCAGCAATTGCTGGTACGTTATATCCCGAATCATCATCTGCTTATACAGCACAAGCAAAAACGCCTGGGCTTGTTCAAGGGACATGTGCTGCACTTGCTCAGCAAAGCAACGGATGCTAAATTCTTGCTCTAAAGATAATTTGATGGGCTGATTCATCGCTGGCTCCTGTGCCAAACTGGGGTGAGAAACTGTAACTTAATTTCTACCTTCTCTATCCATTACTTGACTTTTTTGGGTAGGTATGAGGCTTTGGTGTTATAATCAAGTCACGTTCAACCAGTACGGGATAGCAACGCTCAGATAAGATGAAATCTATCAGACACGTACTACAAACTGGTTCAAAGCAAACCTTCATAATTCTGTGGCAAATCCAGCAGTAAGTGCTGTCTCTAACTGGGAGTCCGTGGCCAAACTGAGGTTCAACCAAAGTAAGCAGCAATGCACTTCGGATGATTTCTTGGAACTTATACCGTAGAGTTCCCCTTGTCCAGATTTATCTAATTGTGGGTAGTTTTGGGTAAGTTTTTAGAAGCGGTCAATGCTAGCTAGATATCTTGGGTCTGATCCTAAATAACTAGCTATTGTTACGCTTAGCTAACAGCAAATGCAGTCATCAGTGTTAGGGCAACGAACAAGATAGCTATTGCTCCCTGGAAGACATAACGCTGCTGCTGTTCTGGTGAGGGATGCTCTGCCAAAGACATACCACTCTGAATTGCGTAGTTATTGATAATTCCCTCATCATCTACTGTGTAGCCAGGTGCGAGAGGTAGATTAAGCAATTGACTGCCCTTCCTGTGTGTACGCGCTTGGACTTCAGCGGGGATCAACTCACTACCATCACTACGATGATGTGCTATTGTTTTGTTGGATTTTTTTCCTGCTCTTAGCTCTCCTTCTTGGTTGAAATGCATCTCCAATGGTTCGCAGATATAAACCTCAGTCTCCATAAAGAAGCTGTCGGCACTCTTACACTTATCGAGGTTGAGGGTCTTCCCTTTTTTATCGGTGTAGCGCATGGGCGTGACCTCATGTGAAGTGATATATAAATATTGTAACAAAATATTTACAACATTTACAAAATTGGCATGATTCTGATATGTTCACAAATGTGGCTGATCATCCCTATAAAAACAAAGAAACCCTCGTTTAGTCAGGTATTCAGAGGGTTATGCAGGTGCTACAGCTGATCAGTCCTCAGTAAAGCTTGTCCCACAAACTTTGTGTTTCCAACCCTGCTTACCACTCTTGGTATATGTCTACCGCTTTCCAATCTTTATTGGATCAGTATTTCTGCATTCAGGATTGGGACAGGGAGGTTTAGATGTTTCGTCTTCTTAGTCGGCTAACGGGTCAACTCCCATATCGACGACAGCATTCCGCAGCACCGTAATTTGTTGACCAAAGTCAAGCTGCTTGATGGCTTCTAGTACCTGTACCACATCGCTGTGGGGCTGGTAGCTTGGGGGCATTGGGACTACTAAGCCTTTGACCATCAATTCCGACAATTCATACCAGAAAGCTAACTTAGTGTTGGCGCTCCAAATCCCGTAGGAGCGGCTAATCTGGGTGTTTCTATTGGCAGCTAAGTCTCGCATTACTTCTAACTGCTGGGTATGAGACATTTGCTTGATTTGATTGAGTATACCTTCGGCTAATTGCAAACGAGCTGCTCCTGTAGCGGCTGGCGTGATGGAATGACCCATCTCAGTGTAGACATACCACAGTATTGCCAGTTGGTCATCCAGACTAAGGCGCTTGATTAAAGCGGTGGTAGTAGGCACAGCATCAACCTGATGGGTGCTGGAATTAAAGGGATTGGTGAATCGGTTTGAAGTGGACTCTGTAGTAAAGCTCATGTTTGTACCAAAAATGTTTGACGACTGTCCATGCAACTATCTGTCTAATTGAAGGTGATATTCCTTTATAGAAAGAATTGTCTTCAAAGGATAATTGTTTGGCACTTGTGGGCGCAAAAAAAGAATCCGTTTGTCGGTTGGGTTACGGATTCTTGTCAGCTGATAACTAAAATTAATTGGCAGAATTTAGGTAGTCGTTGTGTGTTTTCCCATTAGGCATTTTTGCTCCTCTCAGATTGGTTCTGCTTAAATTTGCTCCTCTCAGGCTGGCCCAATTTAGATTGGCATTGCTTAAATCTGAGTCGCTCAAGTCTGAGTTGCTCAAATTTGCCCCAGTAAAATCTACTTCCCTCAAATTTGCTTGAATTAAGCTTATTCCTCTCAAATCTGCCAGCCTAAAATTTCTTTCCCCGGCTGCATATCGCTTCAAAACTTCATTGGCATCCATATTGGCTGCCTCGCAACGAGTAGCGTTATCGCTTTTTATATATTTTAATTATATTCCCAAATATTCAATATTTACGAAATTAAAAATAAGAAATCACAAATAATTAAAGTATAAGTTGACTGCCTGAATATTCGCCTTAATTGCATTTATATGTACTTGTAAATCTAGGAATATTGGTTACACTTACATTATCGAAGAATTGCAAGCTATATAATTAGATTTATAGCAATCCTAATTGAGTTGTGAGAAAATACGGAACCTCAGAAACCCGGTATCTGGCAGATACCAGGATTCTCGCCTCTCACGAATGATTTATGAGTGCTATAATAGTAGTATATTTTATTCTAAAATTTTACTCGGTAAGAGTCGTAGATTTTAAATGGCAGATGCTTAGACAACACGTTATTTTGGATTAAGCTATAATTAAATTAGCGGGAATTATTTTCGGCTATGTGACTGAGATTGATAAACAAACACCTCTCCGAATCTAAATTTCTCTACCCTTTGATTCAGGAGATTTTTTATGTCCATTTATGTTAGCAATCTATCTTATGAGGTTGAAGAAAATAACCTCAGACAGATATTTTCAGAGCATGGATATGTTAAGAAAATCCAAGTATCTATGAACCAGAAAACTGGTAAAAATAGAGGATTTGCCGTTATAGAAATGGAAACAGGTGCCGAAGAAGCAGCGGCAATTCGGGCGCTGAGAGGCATTGAGTGGATGGGTCGTAACCTCAAAGTTAATAGAGCTAGAACTACGTACAGCATTTCATAAACCCGTGTAGATTCAACTACAAATTAGCGCCGCCGTCTCTAGTGAAATATGAGTTGGACATCAATACAAATCAGATAAAAAAATGCAAACTTTATTAAAGAGGTCGAGTCAATCACTGACTCATCCTACAATTTTTAGCACGCAAGGGAATACAGCCATATATACCTGGCAACCAATGATGAGTAAGCATACTTGCCCTTGCTGTTCATACACTTTACTCCGTCATATACGTTTGGGAGGTATTTACTGGCGTTGTAGCTATTGTTATCAAGAAATGCCAGTTTGTACCCCCTTGCAGTAAATGAAATCTGCACTCATAAGCCAGCAAAAAAATGTCATTACAGCCATTTGAAGCTACAAAAGAGTTGTCCTCAGAAAGATTAGTATTTTATTTAATAATGTTAGATATATTTCTGCGGACAGATGCAACCTAAATAAGTCAGGAACAAATTAAAATAATTTTGCGTCATATATATCTTTAGTTACTATTTTATGACGCAAATTAGCACTATATAAAATGTGAAAAACAAATTCATAACCTACCTATCCTAGCAACACTTTAACTATGGAAATACACCGACGGACAGGTTAAACAAAAATCAGAAACAATCACAGTAACAGCACGTCATAACAAATTATAAAGACTCCAAAGGAACCCTGGTATGACTCGCTTTTTTAATTGGAAATCAGGATGCGCTGCATTTATGGCAACGGCAATTACAACAGGTGCGATCGCTCCCATGTTTGCCCCTAATGCTGCTACTGCACAAACACCGGATCTCTTTCGCCGTGGTCAAACAAATCAACCTACAAATCAACCCACAAGTCAATATAATTCAGGAACAATTTCCATTCCTGCGGGAGTGACAATTCCTGTTACCTACGAAAAAGAGAGAATTCTCGTCACTCCCGACGAAACTACAGCTGTAACGCTGAAAGTAGCAAGGAATATTGTAGATAGCAATGGAAATCTATTGATTCGAGAAGGAACCGATATTAAAGGGCGGATAGAACCTGCAACCCGAAACAATGTAAAAGGTTCTCGGTTTGTAGCCGAAGAGTTGATATTGTCCGATAATAACAAAGTAGCTATTGATGCAAATTCTCCAATAGTTACTAGAAGGGAAACAATCAAGAAAGGGGCTAACACTGGCAGAGTATTAACAGATGCAGCTATCGGTGCAGGTGCTGCTAGTGTCATTGCTTTGATTACAGGAAACCGCAGAATTGAAACCTTAGAACCTGTTGGTGGTGCTGCTGCGGGTGCTGTAGCAAGTATCCTGTTGCGGAAAAAGCAAGTGGAAGTTGTCAGCATTGACCCCGAAAATGATTTGGATGTGACTCTGCGTTCTAATTTAGTTCTTAACCGCTACTAGGCTTAATTTAATTTGTAGGGAGTAGGGAGTAGGGAGTAGGGAGTAGGGTAAAGCCTACAGGACTTGCACAAAATTATTAAAAAACGAACCACAAACAACGCACTCGTACACGTTCGCGTAGCGTGTCCCGGAGGGACATAGAAATAAGAGTTTCAGAGAGTTCTTGCGTAAGTCCTACACTACTAACACCAACCATATTGCTTTAGAAGCGATCGCCTCTGTAACTTTTGAGTGCGATCGCTTCATTTTTTACCCATACACCCATCCCCCCTTCATTCCCCACTCCCAATACTGCTCGGTTAAGAAAATCGACCAACCCAAAATCTTTGTAGAGACGCGAAATTTCGCGTCTCTACATTCCTAAAATCGAAGCGAAAAATCCTTAACCGAGCAGTATTGTCCCCACTCCCCACTCCCCACTCCCTACTCCCACATCCCAGATACGATATGCTACTGATATGCTTGCGGAGTACTTGAATACCTATTGATAAATAATTACGGAAATATTTTTCACTTTACAGCAACTATTTCATAAATTCTGCGTCTAGATTTCCTAAAAGGGAAACAATTGATAATTTGGCAGATAAATTAGCCAAATAAACACTTTTGTTGTCTAATCATCTATCGCCACAAAACATACAATAATCAAAGATTTGTGGAACTTTTAAAACTCAATAAATGTCTTAGTTACTAATATAAAAAACCGAAATAGATGGGGAGCAAGAAGTCAATGTTTAGTCAAATTCGTTGGCAATCCGGGTGTGCTGCATTCATGGCATTGGGCGTTACAGCAGGTACTATCGCGCCTCTAATTGCACCTGCACCTTCTTTCGCCCAAACAAGTTTTTCTGATGTTTCATCTAATTATTGGGCAGGACAATTTATTCAAGAATTGGCACAGCGAGGTGTTATCGCTGGATTTCCTGATGGTAGCTTCCGTCCAGAAGAACCTGTAACACGCGCTCAATTTGCTGCCATGATTAACAAAGCTTTCCAGAAAGCACAAGAGAGGCAAGCAACCAATTTTGTTGATGTTAGAAATAACTTTTGGGCATACAGCGCCATTCAGCAAGCATATACCACTGGTTTCTTATCAGGATATCCTGGCAATCGTTTTGAGCCTAACCAAAATATTCCTCGCCAACAGGTGTTAGTTTCTCTTGCTAACGGACTTGACTATGCTGCTAGTAATGATGCAGAAAGCATTCTGCAATACTATAATGATTCTTCTAGTATTTCTAATTATGCTCGTGCGCCCATTGCCGCAGCTACAGAAAAGCAAATTGTTGTGAATTATCCTAATGTTAATTTCCTCAACCCACAACAAACAGCAACACGGGCGCAGGTAGCAGCTTTTATCTATCAAGCTTTAGTCAGCACTGGTCAAGTTGCAGCAATTAACTCACCTTACATTGTGGCACTTGGGCAGCAGAATCCGACAACACCGGTAGCTGTTACCATTCCAGAGGGAACTGTTATCCCTGTGAAGTACGATAAAGCAGAAAAAATTCTTGTCACTAAGGATGAAACAGCACCTTTAACACTCGCAGTTTCGCAAAACGTCGTCACAGATAGAGGAAATGTAATAATTCCTGCTGGTAGTCAAGTTGTCGGTCAACTCAAACCAGCTAAAGGCGGTTCCCAATTCGTTGCAGAAAAATTGGTTTTAACCACAGGTCAAGAGTACCAACTTAACGCGACTTCCGAAGTTATTACCAAAACCGAAACCATCAGAAAGGGTACTAGCGCTGGCGCAATAGTGAAGAATACTGTATTAGGTGCGGGTGCAGCGGCGGCGGTATCTGCGGTAACAGGCGATCGCGCTGTTGCAACAGAAGAAGTTTTAGGAGGTGCAGCGATCGGAGGTTTAATCGGTCTATTCTTTGGTAAGAAGAGTGTAGATTTAATTGCGATTAACCCAGACACCGACCTACAAATGACCATCGGTCAAAACTTGCAGATTTCGCTCAGATAGTCATTAGTCATTAGTCATTTGTCATTAGTTAATGGTTAATAGTTAATAGCCATGAACCATAAACTACTAATTACTATCTACTAACAAATGACAAATGACAAATGACAAATGACTAACTCTTTGCTTTTGGCAACCAAACAATAAAAGTAGTTCCTGGCGCATCAGGTGATGTAATAGGGGAGAACAAAGCAGGACTTTTAACTTCTATTTTGCCCTGCATTTGCTCTGCTAGCTGTTTAGCTATAGCTAACCCCAACCCTGTACCAGGAATTTCTGTTTGAGCTTGTACACCCCGGTAATGCCTTTCGCCAAGATGTTCTAAATCTTCAGGAGGAATACCAGGACCAGTATCTGTGATACTTACTGCCAAAAAGTTATCTTTTTCTTGACCCGCCTGAATCATAATCTTGCCGTCTGCGGGGGTATATTTTAAAGCATTATCGAGAATATTACTTAATACTTCGGTTAAAGCTTTAAGGTTGACACGTACTAACGGCAAATTAGGCGGAATATCAGCTATCAATTGCAGATTTCGTTCTTGGGCTATTGCTTGCGCTGATACTAACAACGGTTGCAATACATCAGCTAAATTACAATCAGTTTCTTTCTCTCCTGTTCCTGGCAACAATAGCGCAGGTTGGGAATCTTTTTCTACAGTTGCTTCTACAAATACTTCGTTTTCTTCTGGTAGTTTCAGAGGCGCTAAATCTTCCGTTGTTAGGTCAATAACTTCATCAAATTTTTGCAGCAATTCTTTTAGGCGATCGCTCTCCCGCACAATGCTTTCTGCTACTTCCTGATTAACATCACCCGGTCGCAATCGCTTCAAGAGCAATTTACCAAAGGTTCGCAATGCTGTTAGCGGATTGCGAAATTGATGCAATAAATTATCAAGTAAATCTTGCTGCTTTTCTTGCAGAATTTGTTGTTGATGCAACTGCTGCGCCAACCATGCTCGTCGTTGATCTAAAATGCAGCCTACTGCCAATGTTTGGGCAATGCGTTCAATTTGACTCCGTTCCTGCTCGTTCCATCCTCTGTCTTCTCTAGCAGTCACTAGCAACCCCATCATCATACCTTCATAAATGAGAGGTAAAACAATTTGGTCGCCATTTAGCAAGTATTCCTCTTGTGAATGAGGTGAAGTCCTATCTTTTGTGCTAGATGTCCTCGCTGGAGTTGGAAACTCCCCTGCTGCTGTCAATAACTTCTGCTTCAGCTTTGGCAATGCTAAAGCATTTGCGCCTTGCCGTTCTACTGCCGTCTCTGGATAAACTACCAAAGGAACCAATTGCGCCTCATTTGTTGGAGCATCTACCAATTCTTGTGTGAGATACACAACACTTAAAGACGCTCCCAGCCCCTGGGCTAATAGCGCCATTTGCTCTCGGCATAGAGCAATAAACTCTGAACTGGCAGACATTAACATTTTTCAGCTCTTGCTCAAAATTTAGGATTAAAAGAAATACATAGAATTAGTTTTCTATGTAACAAAGCTTAACTAAAACTTGCAACTATTACCTCGATCTAGGGCATTATATCCTTGACTACTACAGATTTATTTATGCACAAAAAAATTATGTCATGTTGTATCAGAAATTATGTCGTGTTGTATCAAAAGGTTAAAAACTGTTGATCTTTTAAACTAGAACTTTTATAATGACGACGGATTTTGTAGCTATAACTACAATCTGTAGCTTGAAAGAGGAGGAAAATAGCTTGGCAAGGAGACGAAAGCGGAAAAGCCGTCGTCGCCAGGAAGGACGGCGTATTTTAGAGCATGTGCCCCAATATAGCATTGAAAGCGGCGAAGAGAAACCTGTAACAGCAGCCAGAAAGTTCATTCAAGCTGAAGGAATCTTACCACCCGCTTTGCTACTCGTAAAACGTAATGAACACACAACAGACCGTTATTTTTGGGCTGAAAAAGGTCTGTTCGGCGCTCAATACGTTGAAGAGAACCATTTCTTATTCCCTAGCTTGAGAACTTTAGAAGGTTCTCCAAGTCCAGAACCTCTAGCTTTGGTGGCTAGTCGGTAAACCATCAGTTAATCATAGTAGAGTGAGTGGGGCCTTTGACAATTATTAACTGGCAAAATGCTAAAGATATTCAAAAATTTCATTTTTTTTTAGTTTTCAGCTTATTTGCCAGTAAGACCAGCAAGCTGGGATTAGACAATCAAATCTGTTCAAGCCACGATGTTTGTATGGTTTGATTGGTAGTGCTAAATCATGCACAAGGTAGTAGGGATAAACCGACTCCTTCTAAAGCTAGAAGTTCGCATTTGCGAGCGATCGCACCAGCACCTAATGGGGGCAAAAAAATCTTCTGATTTATTGCTGGCTCTGCGGATCTAGTTGTGGTTGCCATGCGACCACAACTGCTTCCGTAGTAGCGATCGGCAGCATTAGATTTAATTATTGTGATGGCGAACCAGAAATATTTATGAAATCGCGCCTGCCGCTGTGTGAAAAAATATGGCTGGCTCTCCACAGCAATTTTGCATTGTTGTGGAGAATAGCGACAAACCAGGAGTCGTGATTCCTCCTCCTGAAAGTCCACTTTCTTCAGGGTCTGTCAAAAGTCTACATAGGGGCGATTTTAAAACAGTCACCAAATCGAAAATTATTCACCAAGCTTCAGCTTTAACGCCCTCTGTAACTCAATCAGTTCATCACGATGGGCGATAACAGTGATTTTACTTGGGGAGTGTGATTCGCTAGTGGTTGCTTCTACCTTTAGCGACACCTTCTCAAGTTTTTTGGCTTTTTTCCAGTAGAAAACTCCAGTTAAAGGCGACAGCAATACCATCCCTAAAAATAAAGAATTCTGACTAGGAAAAAGCAACGACAAAACCAGTGATAGACAAAGGATACCAGCGGCGGCTAACAGTGTCAAAAACACAGCTAAAAACCAACTGGGGCGAACATTACCTTCAAACGTCACTTGGTTTTTTTCTGGGTCTACCGCTGCCACTCGGTAAGACCGCCCTCGAAAATACTCCCTTAATAGAGGCATTAAAGTAGCTTCGTCTTGCTCGGATACCAGTTGCGCTATTTGCGTACGGTCTTTAGTCGAGGCACGAATAAAGAAAAATAGCCCGACAGATAACAACAAAGTTAGCAGCAACGTGGATGGCAGAATAGCAGTATCCATATCTAAGTAGTTACCCTTTTACTGGAGGGGACTTATTCATTATCAATTATTCGTTAACTGGTCCTCCCATTTATATACTGTTGCCACAAACGAGCAAGCTCTTGTGCTTGTGAAATCCACTCTGGAGAAACTTGGTACATCCGCCGAGGACGTCCCCGCCCTTCAAGCTTCTTCCAATACCCATTGATTGCCTTTTGGTCTTCCAGAAACTTAATCGCGCTGTAAAGCACGGTATCCGAAAGCCTATAGGTAGGGTATTCAGTTTCCAATCGCTGGATCAACTCGGTTCCGTATGACTCCCCTTGTAGTAAAACATACAATATGTAACAAACTGCTAGTTCCTGACAAAGGTAAGTTGGCGGAGGATTCTCAAAGAATTGATATATATCCTCAAGTTTCATGGTTAGTGAAGAATGGCTGAAGAAATGCCCGAGGGTTTAGCCTACAATCCCTATAGTGAGTATATAGTGCTACCCTCTGTTTGGTAAGTATATAACGCTACTTAGGCTGGATTGGCAAAGCGCAAACATTACAACCAGAACCCAAGCTTGTTAGTCGTGGGGACGGTGCTTCAAGCACCAGAAGTGAATTCCGGTGACAGCACCTTATGAATGCGCCAGCTTTGGAGATGCAAAAATATGCACTCCTACGCCAAGCTCTAGGCAGTGTGGTGAGGAGCGAAAAGACAACGGTTTTGTCGTAGTCTTTGTGTCAAGTGATGCCGAGCGTGTGAGGACTGCTTAAGCATAAAATGCTGCCTTAGCAATTTTAAAGGTAAAAAGCAAATTTTTCTGTAAAACTTAATAAACACTTTTTTTACAAAGTCCATCCCAGTGCAAAGATTTAAACAAGTATGCAGAATGCAATGTATGATTTGTGACTCTGACGCTACGAGACACACTCAAACAAGCATTTAGTACTAATTATTACTAAATTTCTATACTTGTGATATCTAAAGTTCATCTGGTAAGTGTCATAGTAAATTTATCAAATGCCCAGCAAATAGGTGATCAGTATGTCGGTAGACTCCCAATCATCCTCCTCTAAACGTCGGGCAATAGCCCAAACTTTTCGCCTTTCTGGTTGGATTAGCTTCTGGGCTCAGTTAGTGCTTGGTGTTGTTTCTGCCGTAATTTTGTTGGCGAACAGCATATTCGGTCGGAGGGCTGATAGTCCTAATAGCAATCCCGGAACAGGATTTGGTATCTTTTTAGCAGTTTGTGGCCTAATAACCCTAGCTGTAGGTATTTATATCGGTTTTCGCTACGCGCGAATTGGTAGGCAGTTAGAGTCATCTAATCCTATCAATCATCCCAGCAAATTGGAAACCGTCCAAGTTTTACGCTTAGGGTTGATAGTAAATTTAGTGGGAATGCTGTTGACTCTTTTTGGGGCACAAGCAATTGTTGGTAGTTTTACACTCCGAGCTTTATCCCAGGGTCAATTTATATTTTCTCCACAAGCCAATCAAGCTATTATAAGCGGTTTGGATATGTTTGTCGTATTAGCAAACATCCAGACGGTTACAGCTCACTTTACAGGGCTTATTGCTTCGATTTGGTTACTCAATCGCATTACCCGTTAATAGGGGCTAGGGAGTGGGGAATTGGGCATTGGGCATTGGACAATGGTAATTATTACCAATTCACTTAGGCTCTATTCCCTATTGCCAATGCACTTAGACCCAATTCTTCATTCCCAATGCCCCATGCCCAATGCCCAATTCCCCACTCCCTAGCCCCTAGCCCCCTGTCCTGCTTAAAAATTAAAATTGTAATTTTCCGAAACCATCGCCCTCTGCTGTGAAGACTAATACAGGTTGCTTAACTAAACATCCTGCTAAAGGGTGAAACCAAAATAGTAAAAGAAAATTATTAAGTGCTTTGAGGTCAACACCATGAAAGAAATACAAACTTGGAGATTCGGGATACAATTTCTTTTTAGTACCGTTATGATTGCTCTGTGTACTTTCCAGCTTGTCAACGATAAAGACGGAAAAAATCAGACGCTGTACTGGAGTGGATTAAGTACTGTACTAGCATACTGGCTACCCTCTCCTACTGGTACTCAAGATGAACGGTTAGTTCAGCAAAATAGCAACTCAGAGGAAAATCATCATAGTTGAATAGCCACATGGCTGAGCCAGAAGCGATTGGTATCACTAATACAAGATGATTATAAAATTATTCATAAGATGCCTAAAAAAGAAAATACCACTTTTGTAGCCCTGGTAGTATTGCTAGGGCAAAATTTTTGCTGTTAAATTTCAAGACAAATATTTTCTAAAAAATTACTAAAAAATTAATTTTTGCAGTAATCGTCAATCAAAATTACAATATTATGCTTGTGTAACTGATGAAGATAGTAGGCTAGAGACTGAGAAAAATCTGTGCTAGATATAAAGCAAATACGGGAAAATCCACAATTAGTTCAGGAAAAGTTGAATACACGTGGTGGTAACTACGATATTCAACCGATTGTAGATTTAAATACACAACAGCGTGAATTGGAAGCTAAGCGTAGTCAACTCCAAGCACGCAGTAATGAAATTGGTAAACTTGTAGGGCAAAAGATTAAATCGGGTAGCAATCCTCAAGATCCAGAAATTCAAGCCTTACGGGACGAAGGTAATTCTATTAAAGCTACTTTAAGCGAACTGGAACCCCAAGAAAAAGAAATAATAGCCAAAATTCAAGAACTCGTACTTGCACTTCCCAATCTACCAAGCGACTCTACAGCGATCGGCAAAAGTGAAGAAGATAATATCGAAGTGCGGCGCTGGGGTGATGAGTACATTCCCCAGAATACGAATATACTTCCGCATTGGGAAATTGGCGAAAAGTTGGGTATTCTCAACGTTGAACGAGCAGTCAAAGTAGCTCAAAGTCGCTTTATTGCTTTAATCGGCGCTGGTGCAGCACTGGAGAGAGCATTAATTCAATTTATGCTCGATCGCCAAATTGCAGCAGGATATGTGGAAGTTATTCCCCCTATTTTAGTTAATACTGAGTCTCTCACAGGAACAGGTCAACTACCTAAATTCTCTGAAGAAAGCTTTAAATGTGCTAATGATGATTTGTGGCTGATTCCGACAGCAGAAGTACCCATTACAAATCTCTACCGTGGTGAAATTCTCGCTGGTGAAAACTTACCTATTTACCACTGTGCTTATACTCCCTGTTTTCGCCGTGAAGCTGGAAGTTACGGACGAGATATGCGGGGATTAATTCGCCTGCATCAATTCAATAAAGTGGAATTGGTAAAATTTGTCCATCCCAACACTTCCTTTGAAGAACTAGAAAAGTTGGTAGGAAATGCTGAAGCGATTTTACAGGCGTTAAAGTTGCCTTACCGAATCGTAGAATTATGTACAGGGGATTTAGGATTTTCAGCCACCAAAACCTATGATTTAGAGGTTTGGCTTCCCTCCTCTGGCAAATACCGAGAAATTTCCAGTTGTTCAAATTGTGTTGACTTTCAAGCGCGACGGGCTGACATTCGTTTCAAAGAAACTGGTAAGAAGGGTACACAGTTCGTACATACCCTCAACGGTTCCGGCTTAGCCGTGGGACGAACAATGGCGGCTATTTTGGAAAATTATCAACAACCCGATGGAACGGTGCAAATACCAGAAGTGTTGCAACCTTATTTGGGGCGAGAGGTTTTGTAGTAAATGGGGAGTGGGGAATTGGGCATTGGGAATTGGGAATTGGGAATTGGTTTTCTTCGCATTGCCCCTTGCCCATTGTCCGATGCCCATTGCCCGATGCCCGATGCTCAATGCCCAATGCCCAATGCCCAATTCCCTATTCCCTACTCCCTACTCCCTCTTAAGAATTAGCCTGAAAGCTTGAAATTATGCCGTTTAGACCTGTCTTAGATTAATACTCATTCTAAAATAGAAAAAAGTATAGCTGAATAAATTCACAAATCTTTATCTATGTCAGTTTTAGCGGCGATCGCAGTCTTGGCTGTTCTGATCCTGGTACACGAACTAGGACATTTTATTGCAGCAAGGTCTCAAGGTATTCATGTTAATCGCTTTTCTCTGGGTTTTGGTCCGATTGTTTGGAAATATCAAGGCCCAGAAACGGAATACGCTGTCCGCGCGTTTCCCTTGGGAGGCTTTGTTGGCTTTCCTGATGACGATCCAGATAGCGATATTCCGCCCAATGACCCAAATCTGCTGCGTAACCGTCCAATTTTAGATCGGGCGATCGTCATCAGTGCGGGAGTGATAGCAAATTTAATATTTGCCTACTTCTTGCTAGTAGCACAGGTTAATTTAGTTGGCATAACACAAGTTAACCCCCAACCAGGAGTTGTAATCCAACAGCTTGCACCAGATGTAAGTTCTGTAGCTTCTAAAGCAGGAATTCAACCAAAAGATGTAATTTTAGGAGCTAATAACAGAGAATTTGGTACATCTGACCATGAGATAGAGGAATTAAGGGACGTAATTAAGAATAACGCAGGTAAGCCAATTCAACTAGAAATTGCCCGTGGTGACGAAAGGCTGTCTTTGACTGTCACTCCTGAAGCTAAGCCAAATGGCGGTAGTATTGGCGTGCAACTTGCTCCCAATCTCAAAATTGAACGTCATAGAACTTCTAACCCGCTAAAAGCCTTGAATATGGGCGCTTCAGAATTTCAGCGCATTATCACTCTGACATTTCAAGGTTTTAAGCAATTAATCACTAACCCTGGTGAAACAGCTAATCAGGTAGCCGGACCAGTCAGAATTGTGAAAATTGGTGCTAGCATTGCCCAAAATGACACAGGCAGTTTGTTCTACTTTGCTGCTTTAATTAGCATTAACTTGGCGATTATCAATATTCTGCCTTTACCAGCTTTGGATGGAGGACAACTCGCTTTTCTGCTAGTTGAAGGTTTGCGCGGTAAACCTTTACCCACCCGCATTCAAGACGGTGTGATGCAAACAGGTTTGATGCTACTTTTAGGACTGGGCATTTTTCTCATTGTCAAAGAAACTACCCAACTCGAATGGGTGCAGAAATTATTCCAGTCAATTCCAGTCAACCTCTAGCAAATTTCTGTAAAGAACACAAAGCTAATAAACTAAGTCTGTCTACGCAGTTCAAAACAAGTAATCATATTTTTAGCCCACTTAGGTGGGCTAAGTTTGTTTTATCTGATATTTTGCACGCCTACGCAATCAGCCGTGAAATAAATTTCCGGATGTGTAGAGACGCGACGCCAGGTGCTACAACTCTAGGAACCAGAGCAACGCACAAGCGCGAGAATTTCGCGTCTGGGACAAACCCATTAAAATGGGTTAAAACTCTTAGCCAGTCGATTAAAAAACGATTTTAGCTTTCAGGAGTGAATTTTAATTCGTGGCTCAATTTTAGGGTTATTGAGAATGGTGAGTAAGCGTGAGTCATCGGCGGATTTCCCAACAAGCGGCAACTTGCGAACCCGAAGGGTGCAAGATATCAGTTTTCTCGCAAAGCGTGTTAGATAAATTTATGAATTAATAATAGTGAAAAGTACTCGTAAATTGTCATCTAAAAAACAACGGGCGCAAGAAATACTTGTTCGTCTGAAACGCCTTTATCCAGACGCTACTTGCTCTTTGAACTATTCAACACCAGTACAGCTGCTGGTAGCAACAATTCTCTCTGCTCAGTGTACGGATGAACGCGTGAATCTTGTTACACCAGTTTTATTTAGTAAATTTCCTGATGCCGCTAGTTTGGCAAATGCTGACTTGACAGAGTTAGAAAATTTGGTGCGTTCCACGGGATTTTATCGTAATAAAGCTAAGAACATTCAAGTCGCCTGTCGGATGATTGTTAATGAATTTGGTGGTGAAGTGCCCAAGCAGATGGATCAGCTGTTACAGCTTCCGGGTGTGGCGCGAAAGACGGCAAATGTAGTTTTGGCTCATGCTTTTGGAATTAATGCTGGGGTGACAGTTGATACCCACGTTAAACGTCTTGGTCAACGTCTGGGTTTGACTGAGCATACAGATCCTATACATATTGAACGAGATTTGATGCGTCTTCTACCACAACCAGATTGGGAAAATTGGTCAATTCGGTTAATTTATCATGGACGTGCTATTTGTAAGGCTCGTAACCCTGCTTGTGAAGCTTGTCAACTGGCTGATATTTGCCCTTCTGCAATGAATGTACCGCAGGAAGTTAGGGGTGAGGAGTTAGGAGTTAAGAGTTAGGAGTTAAGAGTTAAGAGTTAGGAGTTAAGAGTTAGGAGTTAAGAGTTAGGAGTTTTGAATTTTGAATTTATCACTATTAACTTTTTGCCCTAGTTACAACTTTTGAATTTCATCCGATAGAATGAGAAATGCTGTCTTCAGGTAAGTAACAGAATCTATATGGCAAAAAAGAGTATGATTGAGCGCGAGAAAAAACGCGCTAAGTTGGTAACGAAGTATGCTGCTAAGCGCGAAGCGCTGTTGGAAGAGTTCAGAACAACAGAAGACCCTCTGGATAAGCTGGAAATTCACCGGAAAATTCAACAGCTACCCCGTAATAGCGCCCCCAGTCGCCGCCGTAACCGCTGCTGGGTGACTGGTCGTCCTAGAGGTGTTTACCGCGATTTTGGGCTGTCTCGGAACGTCCTCCGGGAATGGGCACACGAAGGCCTTTTGCCTGGAGTGGTTAAGTCTAGCTGGTAGTCATTAGTCATTAGTCATTGGTCATTAGTCATTAGCTTTTACAAATGACAAATGACAAATGACAAATGACAAAAATTATTGTCCGCAACACTTATCAATTCCCAAGCTTTCTAGGAGTAGATCGCTGACGGCGTTGGCGATCGCAAATTCTCCATAGAAACTTTTGGAAAAATCAAACGCCTGCATCTCTGTGACGATCGCAATCACTAGAGAACCTAGGTCGTTTTCTCCTTCCATCCTTTGCCGGACAAATATCTGTGCTGCACGTTCGGCAATCTTTTCATTGATTGCTTCTGGAATAAATTCTTCATCAAGCCACCGATGCAGACGCTGTTTTAACCATTCGCCCTCAAGTTCCGGTTTTTCTGACGGTGGTAGGGTAATCGATGGAATTGGTTCAGTCATCGTCTTTATTTTAAAACGCAGAGTAACGCTAAGGAATCGCAAAGGAACGCAGAGGATGATTGCTAACATCTAATTGCGTTCTTTTGATTGTTTTTATCTTTAGTTTTATGGAATATGATATCGCTGCTATTGTTCAAGGTTATGCTCAAGGCTATTTTCTCATGGCTGATGAGGATAATGTTTTGGGATGGTATGGAAGTCGCGATCGCACTTTGATTCCTTTGGATGACCGATTTCACTACCCGAAGTCGCTGCGGCGTGTCATTAATCAACAGCGGTTTCAGGTGGCGATTAACCGCGATTTCCAAGCTGTGGTAGAGGGGTGTGCTAACCGAGAAACAACTTGGATTTCACCAAAGTTAAAGGAAATTTATTGGGAACTTTACAAAGCGGGTTGGGCATTTAGTTTTGAAACTTGGCAAGGTGATGAACTGGCTGGGGGAATTTTAGGGATTGTCATTGGTGGCGCTTTCATTGGCGAATCTATGTTTTTCCGCATTCCCGAAGGTTCAAAGGTGGCGATGGTGAAGTTAGTAGAAAGGTTGCGCCAAAGGCAATTTGTACTGTTTGACGCCCAAATGATGAATCCCCATTTGCAGAGGTTTGGTGCTTATCGCGTAGATGATGAAGAGTATCAAAAATTACTTTATAAAGCTTTACAATCCCAATGTTCTTTTTTGTAAATTTAAACTATTGTCAGAAGGTGTCTGGGCTAAAGATCCCCAGAGTTTATTTATTTTATTTTTATTTTTAATTTTTAGTATCTGGTATCCAGACTTAATAATTTATGCTAAGCTTGCCTCTAGGATTATATTCGGTTGTGCAATTTGTTTTTATTTAATTACAAGTGTCTCTCCGAATCTAACTCTCTGCATTATCTGATTCTGGAGATTTTTTATGTCCATTTACGTCGGTAATTTATCCTACGAGGTTGAACAAGATGACCTCAAGCGGGTATTTTCAGAATATGGAACTGTTAAAAGCGTTCAATTGCCTGTAGACCGTGAAACTGGTCGTGTACGGGGTTTTGCATTTGTAGAAATGTCCACAGATGCAGAAGAAGTTGCAGCAATTGAAGCTCTTGACGGTGCTGAATGGATGGGTCGTAACCTGAAGGTTAATAAAGCGAAGCCCCGTGAAGATAGAGGCTCGTATGGCAACAGACGAGGAAATAGTGGTGGATACTCTCGACGCTACTAAAGTTTGAGAGAAAGATTTAACTCTAAAGTCTCTTGGGCAGGCAAAGAGTCTGCCCTTTTTGCGCTTGGGTTAACTGGATTGCTTACCACTAACCAGCATTAAATAGGAGGTATAATGACCCAAATAGTTGTGGGCGAAAATGAAGGAATTGAGTCCGCCTTACGTCGATTTAAGCGGCAAGTTTCCAAGGCAGGGATTCTTCCAGATTTAAGGAAATATCGTCATTTTGAAACACCTCTGGAAAAACGTAAGCGCAAAGCAGTTGCCAAGCATAAACAGCGTAAGAAGCGTTTCCGTTATTGAAACTACCTCAAATAATACTGCTCAAACCAATCTCATTTAATGGTTTTCATAGTGACCTCGCGGTAAGTGGGAAACTCAGAGGCTTTAGCCCTCAGAGGGAAACTGCTCGTGCGATTTTAATCGCATCTGATAGTGATATAATAGGCATAACCACATTGACCTTAATTGATGGGTGGAACTCCTAATAGCGGGACGTTCTAGTTAAAAGGCTTTTAGCTGAAATAGCTAAATCGGTGTTTAACACTCTAGTGTCAAGCGCGACTAAGTAAATGTTCTGTCACCAAAGTCAGACTAACCCATTCACCTTTATCGTTGTAGCTGCGAATCATCCTCTGGCGTAGGTTAGGTTCAATTAACCAACCTACCTCTAAAAATAAGGGTTGACGAAATTGTATTTTTAAAGGGCAAGTGGCAGAAGTACCATCAGGTAACAAGAAAACTTGTACCTGTTTTTGCGTATTTTGGTCAAATTTGAGAATGGAACCATTGACGCTAGCCGTTGAGGTTATTATTCGGTTAGCAAATGTTAGATTTTGAATTAATCGCCCAGTATCATCCAGTTGTAATTGTAAATTTGTAGAGTAAGTATCAGGGGAACGCAAATCAGAATATATTGTCACCGCTTCACCTCGCCATTCTCCCAACAAGGCTTCTACCGTTAAAGCTGGATGTTCTACTGCTGGGGTTGTAGATAAATGTTCGCGAATAAGTGTTAGTTTATCTAAGTGACCGTTTTTATCAAATAATTGTACAAGGCGTAAGCGGCGATTTTCATGAATTAAGCCGAGTTCTGCGCCAAATTCAGAAAATGGCGCTAGCTGAATTGTACCTTGAGAAAAAGCACCATTTTCAAAAAATAGTACACCCCTTCCCAGAGAACTATATTCTAGAACCTTTTCATCACTACCTAAGCGAATAGTTTGACGAATTGTCTGATTGTTGTTTAGCGCTTCTAAAGAAACAACGCTGGGTATATCTTCCAAAATTTCTCCTTGGGGAGATAAACGAGTGAATGAACCTTGCCATTCACCTAGATTTTGCAGTAAAGATTGCCATTGCGATCGCATAACTTTAAAGTTAGGAGTTAGGAGTTAGGAGTTAGGAGTTAGGAGTTAGGAGTTAGGAG
>JBHYDF010000097.1:0-29277 GCA_051861145.1 Nostocaceae cyanobacterium | reverse complement strand
AGGTATCGATTCGCTAATTGCAGGCTGAAAGAATAGGGTGTTTTGCAAGGTGAAATTTGACTTTTCATCAACCTTGACTTGCCCTAACACCAATCTTTGAGATGCTACCCAAGCGTTGACCATGTGAATAGCAGCTTTATCATTCTTAGTATCATACGAATGACGCAAATTCTTTCCGTCAATTGCAATTAATTCTCCATCAGTTAACAAGTTAACTGATTTAATCCAATTAATAAAACATTGTTGAAATTGGCTCGGATCTATCCGGGAAAATACACGAGCAAATGTATCATGAGATGGGATTCCATTTTCTAACTCTAAAAATTCTTTTCTAGGGCAATAGGCCGGTTATGGGTTGTAACTCCCACGTAGCGCACTAGTCCTTTTTCTTTCCACGACCGCAATTCATCAAGCACCGCCTGAACCTGGTTCATATCATCGCTAGGGGAAATGTACTCAGCAAAAAACACATCCGCCCCATCAACATTGAGGCGATGGCGACAGGCGTCAAGGTAACGGCGTAAAGAGCTTATATCTCGGTTTTCACTCCCGGTTGCAACTAAGATTTGTTCGCGCTTTGCTGCTAGGAGAAGTTTTAAACCATCTAGGAAATTGTCAGATTTGAGGTTGTAAAAGAAAAAGTAATTAATTCCCGCCTCAAACGCCACTGCAACAGTTTCAGTATCTCTCTGCTGTTGCCCCGCTAAACCGAGAATGCTTGCTTTTTGCCCCGCTCGTGTTACTAACTCCACGGTCAACTACCCCTACTCCTTATCTCACTGTATCGCCAGCTCCCGAGTTAGTGGATATGGGGGTTAGGTGCGATCACACCTACGACGAATAAAACTACGCATCCATCCCCTTTCGGGGCGTTGTGATCGGAAAGCACGAGCATCTCAGTCAAGAAGCCGTGGATCACTTGTTTCCATCCCCTTTCGGGGCGTTGTGATCGGAAAGCTTTTTCGTTTATTTTGAAGCACTGGAAGTAGAGACATATCGTTTCCATCCCCTTTCGGGGCGTTGTGATCGGAAAGACGGACGAGCAGCATTCGGTATGAGTCCGAATGGTTTCCATCCCCTTTCGGGGCGTTGTGATCGGAAAGACTTCACTTCTGGAACGCTTACAGAGAAAGGGTTTGAGATACCCCAATCGACACCACTCTTAAAAATGACAAAAAACCTGAAAAAATTTGTCAATTTTGCAGCCTGGAAACCTTGCTGCATAAGGTATCGACACCACTCAACGCTCTTTATGCGGTTTTCAAGGTTCGGGCGACTGGTGTCGATGAAGCTCGACACATTGACCATAAATTACACTATCCCTAAGTAATTATCAACAGAACAATACAAAATTAAACACTTGCAGTATACGAACTATTCAACTTGTTGCCTGAGTGATGGTGTCAGAATCATTATTCCTCTGACAATCTCTTCAGGGGTAGCCGTGCCATCAATTACCTTTGGTGCGATCGCCATAACTTCCAGAGCCAGGTTTGTTGGAATTCCCCTTGCTTCTAAGCGCTTCAATTCCAAAACGTCAACCCCTGCTGTCAGCCCATCTAAGTACTCTTCGACACTCACCCCGTAATCTTCAATCTCGGACATGGATATTTCCGACCTCTACATCAAGGTATTTTATCGGTTTCTAAGGTAGGTGCGATCGCTTGTCGAATGAAATAGTGATCGCATCCATAGGTGGTCATTAAATTCAGATGGACTAATATTAGACCAACTAGCCGAAGAGAAAATAGCGATCGCATCCCTTTTAATCATCTCAACCATCACCAGACAATGCTGTTAATCATACAAACTAAATAAGTAAATTCACTTGAAAGTCAACCAACACTTTAGCGATAAATCATCGCTTCTCTGGTGCAATTGCATTTTTCTCATTGTGCCGTTGCTTCTGCATCATCGCATGATAGTCAAATATGCTACATGATATTTCCTCAAAACTAGAAGAATTAGCGACCAGACAATCAAACCAATTGCAATAACTTCACAAGACAACTCGTGATTGTCCGCTATTGTCTGCCGGACTGTCTGCCTGACAATTCTTAACAGTAGGGCGGATAGGAAGATATTGTATGGCAGACGAATTAAAAACTGTAGGGTCAAATGATGAAAATTTTTCCAAAATTCCTATATCAGATTTATTGAAAAAATATGAGATTGGGCGTGATTCACTCTACGCTCGGATGCGCTATTTGCGGATCACAACCTGGAAGGTGTCTGGTAAAGCTTATTTGGATGCTGACCAGATAGCGCACATGGACGGACTACACGACCACATTAAAGCTACCGGACGAATGGAGGGCTACCCCATACCAGAACCATCCGGGCCTATCGAAGTAGAGGACGAGCAGCCAACCGCTTTGACAGTCACAGAAACTCAGCAAATTACAGCACCAGGGTATTCACCCAAACAAAAGCGATCGCAGTCCTCCCAACAAGTAGATGATGTCGCCGCTATCGTGCAATCCGCACAGAATAAAGCAGCTGGTACACTGATAGCTGAAAATATCCTGGCTCGGCATTTCATTGAGAATCCTGATTTACTACCAGACGACCTAAAGCAGAAGATTAAAGAATCTGGGGAGATGCCAACAATCGACCCTTTCGCATACGCTCAAAACTTAGTCAATTTAGCCGGGGTTGGAGTTGGTTAAACTTTGTAGCAATGGCTTTGACTTCTGCGGTTGTTGTAGTAAGTGGAATTTCTGCAACTTCGGCAATTGTAGCGATCGCCCCGTCACCCTTGCGATCGCTCTTGCTGGCGACAGATGGCGATCGCAATTTGAGACTGTACCTAGACGGATGAACATTGCTAGTATTTTAGACGAGCGCAGAAGTAGCAGGCGCACAATCGTAGCGATAACCGTCGTCGCGCATAAAGGTACGTTTTGGATTGTTCACGTTTTTAGAGAGTGCGATACAGTAGATTACCATGACGATTGAGGTTAGGGAACGTACATTAAAAATGAATTTGTTCACTTGAATATTTATGTTATCTGTAAGTTTGCGCTCTGGCTAATCGCTGATGGGAATATAAATTTTAAAGCTCAATTACTAATTACCAAAAGACGCTTAAACAAAGTGCTTAACCAAACTTAATATGAACCGTTATACTGAACATTTACACCAAATTAATCCTTCTCGTTCTCAGAAAATGTTGCCATCTACCGTGTTTTGGCGCATTGCTGAAGACATTCCTCAAAATCTAACTTGGACTCTAATGTTCTTGTCCATTGCCGTTCCTTTAGTTTTCTGGTGGATTATAGTGATTTTTCCATTTATTCTTCCAACTATCATTGATGCTTGTCGTGTGAATATGGCAGGTTCATGGAACTTAGTAATTGTTTCCGAATTAGTGTCGGCGACAGAAGGTTTAGGTCGTCGCATTAGTGTTGCCCAAAGATTTCTCAAAACAATTTCACACACAGATTTCATTGAGGCATCGGCTAGGCTAGTAGACTGTCCTTCTTTGATGTGAACAGGACTTATGCAATTGGCACAGCCAGCACTAACGCTCACCCGTATAATCAATAATTTTTGGTGTTCTGATTCAAGAAATTTAGATTATGAGCAGCCGACGGCAACAGGTGGCTTATTATTTAGAGGTGGTAGGTTTGTCTGGGTTTGAATTGGCACTACCAAAAGAGCTTTCTGGTGGAATGAAGCAACGGGTAGCGATCGCCTTTATGATGCGGTCGCGCGAATTAAAAGAGGGTGTTACCAGTCTGGTGATGATCCGTTTGTGGGTTTACACTTTGTTGCGGAGCCTCTTAAAGTTCGCGTAGCGTGTCCCCTTGGGACAAACGGAGGGTTTCCCTCCTTTGGGAACTGGCGTTGGGGTTTCCGAGGCAGTGCGTTGCTTTGGTTCCCACGCGCTATCTGCAACTGCCGTTCCGTTGTCGCAAGCGGATTATGGTTTTGCTGGACTTGCAACTTGTTGAACTAAGTCTGCGATTAATCTCACTAACACTTCTGGTTCTACAGGCTTAGGCATATGCCGTTGAAAGCCTGCCAACATCGCCTGCTTTTGGTCGATTTCTCCCGCGTAGGCAGTCAGGGCGATCGCGGGGATTTGTCCTCCCTGTTCTGGTGGTAAGGCTCTCAGTTGCCGCAGCAGCATATAACCATCGACCTCTGGCATCCCGATATCGCTCACCAGCACATCTGACCTGTACTGAGTTAAAGTGGCGATGGCTTCAACAGCTGAGGTGACGGCAGTTACATTAGCCTGGTACTGCTCTAGCATAAAGGTTAGGAACTCGAGCGTATCGGTATCATCATCGACCACTAAAATTTTGATGCCCTGCAAATTGAGGGATGGCTCAGACTGTTTATGATCTAAGGGAATTTGGGGTGGATTCGGCATCAGTGGTAGCCTGACGGTAAAAGTGGCTCCCTGCCCTTACCCTGGACTCTCTACCCCAACGGTGCCGCCATGTAGTTCGACTAAGTGACGGACGATCGCCAGCCCTAACCCCAGTCCACCAAACTTTCGAGTTGTCGCCTCATCCTCTTGGCGGAAGTAGTCAAATACATTGGCAAGAAAGTCGGGGTGGATGCCTTTGCCTGTGTCGCTGACGGTAATTTGAGCAACACAATCAAGGCGCTCTAATCGGATGTCCACTCGTCCCCCGACATCGGTGAACTTGACTGCATTTGAGAGGAGATTCCAAAACACTTGCTGTAACCGATTTGGATCACCCGATACTCGCCCCACATTTGCTTCAAGCAAGGCTTGAATTTGAATGGACTTGGCGCTCGCCGCTAGTCGTACCGTCTTGCAGGGCGACTTCTGCGGCTTTGCGATCACTGATGTCGAACCACCAGTCTCTGCAACTAAAGCAGACAATGGGCGATCGCACTGGGGAAATAGAGTGTTTAGATCATCTGGGTGCTAGCAACTATCTTCTCGGTAAATACCAACAGGCAATAGATTACTATCAGCAGTCACTGCAATTGAAGCAAATAAGAGGCGATCGCTTTGGGGAAGCTGATTCCCTCAGAGGTTTGGGAAATGTATATAGAGTTTTGGGACAATACCACCAGTCTATCGAGTATTGTCAGAAGTCGTTAGCGCTGGCACGGGAAATCGGCGATTTGCCATTGCAAGCTTATGCCCTAGGGGAACTGGGTAATCTTTACTACCTACTAGGAGAATATCAGCAGGCTATTACTAGCTTATGCAGCTCTCAAAAGGTACTCTGAAGCAATTGATTATTATCAGCAAGGTTTAGCTATTGCAGGAGAATTTGGCTACCGTCAGGATGAAGGGTGGTTACTTGAGGGTTTGGGCGAAGCTTGCTGTGGTCTCAACAATTATAGCCAAGCGATTGAGTACTACCAACAAAGTTTAGCGAGCGCACAGGAAATCAAAAACCTCCAAGATGAAGCATGGGTACTGGAAAATTTAGGTAAAGCATACTATTGTCGCAGTAACCAAAGTTGCAAGCGTCAGCAACTTGGGATTGTGTTTACCTAAGCCGTTCTCAACCATCTCTATATTGTTACGGAAATGAGGAACTCGCTTCAATAAATCCTTGGCAATTAGAACAGTGGGCGATCGCTTGTCAAAAGCATGGGATAGCGACACACTTGGTCGTTGGACTAACAGGTTTTGGTCACGAAAGGCTTGGCGTTCTTCCTCCAACGATAATCCAGCATATATTAAGACGCCGATTTCTAGTTGTGAAACGACGGTTGCATACTCCGACTGTTGTGCTTGGATATCCTTGAGCGCTTGACGAATACCAAAACATCTATGCTGACCATCGGTCAAGCGTAGCGTGACCGAGTGATATGGCAGATACAGACTGCCATCTTTGTAGACTGGCACAGGTTGGACGTTGACACAAATCGGTGGGAAAAAGGTAGTCCCATACTGATAAGTCTCCAGAATGTACCGGGCGATCGCCTTTACTCGTGTCTGATTAAGCTTGCGTTGGGCAAAGTCTGGTAACTCCGGAATGTTAGGAATATATAAACCTGAGTTCGACGTAAAAAAGTCGGATAATTAGGTAATTAAGGAGTTCTATAGGTGGGAATTAAATTATAGCGATCGCCATTGATTCAGCCGGGCGGATCATCCTAAATGTATCCAGACGCCATTCTCCATATCCATCACCCGCATCACTATACAGATATTGTTCGCTGTTTCCCTGCACAGGTGGGTAAAGGTGGAGAGTTAATTGATTGTTTTCCTCCATTGGTAAGATACTTCCTGCCTTTACTAATAAAGGAATTATTTCTAGAGGTGCTTGCAAATTTACCTGCTGACCACCTTGAATAACAGCATCATCCCAAAAGTTATACCAATGTCCCTTGGGTCAACCCCTTCGGGGAAATTAAAAATTAAAAATTAAAAATTAAAAATTACAATCCCCATAAATTAATGATACTGTTGGCGAAACATTCCTTAATACCCTGAAAGCCTTGAAGCTTCGTCGTACCCTTGTTGGAACTGATTGACTCGCTCTTGTAAGGCCAATGTTCTCCGGTAATATGTTCGTTAACTGCTTGACCGCTACCTACGGTGAGCCAAAAGCGGTTAGGAAACATTTCTGCCAACGTAGCCGCTGCTTGGGCAATAATAGCGGGATGATACCGTTGTCCAGGAGCGCAAACAACCCGATAGGAAAGTGTCGGGGTAGCTTGCATTGCTGCACCCAGCCACGACCAAGCGAAACCGCTTTGTCCTTGGTCTTCGCTCCAAGGGTGGAAGTGATCGGAAGATAGAGCAAGGGTAAAACCTGCTTGTTCTGCCCTCTGTACGTACTTTAACAATTCGCGCTTGTTTGAATTGTTCGTGGGAAGCGTGATATCCAATCTTAGCCATAAAGTTTTCTCCGTAGTAATTTATTTAAATGCGAACATTAGAGTTAGTAATTTTCCGATAACGAGCCTCAACCATTGAATGGATGCCGTAGGCAATGAGACCACTTGCCACCAAACCCAAAATCAAAGCTCCAAAGGGTTGTTGTGCCAGGATTGCTAATGCTTCGCCCAGACCTCTAGCTTTATTGGCATTAGACAGACGTGCCGCCTGAATCAAGAAAATGCCAATGATACCAAAGACAAAGCCACGAGAAGCAATCCCAAATCTGCCGATATGCATTGCCCAGGTTTGCTCAATGGTAGTCATTTCATGCAGTTTGAATTGGCGACGGAACTTACCCTTGTATGCTTCATATAAGTAATAGAACCCAACACCAATCGCGATCGCTCCAACCAATCCTACCAACCACTGTCCGAAGGGTTGAGCTAGCAATCGCGCTGTCCAATCCTCAGTAGAATTGCGGTTAATATCATCTGCATCGATAATAATTTGCACTGCTGTCAGCGCTATACTTGCATAAGCCAAAGCATTGAAAGCATAACCAAGACGCTTGATAATTCGCTTAGCATTCATTGGTTGATCGGAGTTTTCCGGGTCAAAAATAGTCTGCACCAAACGCCAAAGAACGTACCCAACGATACCAAAACTTAGAAAACCCAGTAAAAATTTCCCAAAAGGTTGGGAAACAATCGCTAAAAACGCACCACTAATATCCGTGATTCTGCCACCAACACCAATCGCCACCTGTGCCGCTAAAAAGCCGACTACAAAATATACCACTCCTTTTGCAGCATAGCCCAATCTTGCCAAGCGCTCAAAGGCAGGATGAGCAACTGCTTGCTTGACTGGTTTTTTAATTTTGTTGGTGGGTAACTTAGGTTGTGTCATTGCTTTTCATCAGCTTTCTCTAATCTAATTGTTGCCCTTTTGCCTTTTCTTTCGGCGACGGATGAACCAAATTCCCAAACCGACAACGAGTACCACCACCACAACTATAGAAATAGGACTAAGATACTTTTTCACCAGTTGATAATTCTGACCATTTTTTGAATTTTGAATTGGAGCGAAGCGACTTGACGAGTACAGAACTCAAAGCAGCGATCGCAGCAAAAGAACAAGAAGAAGATATGAAGCCAAAGAAACCAGCTAAAGCTACTTGTTTCCAGTCGCATAATATTGCGGCGCTGGTTAATAAGGCTTGTCCAATTTGATTCAACATAATAAACCTGAGTAATTTTGCTGTGAGTAATGACAGGTTTAACACTCCTTGCTATTCACCAACACTCAATTGCTGTAAAGAAATCTGTTTGCTGATACTTTCTACAGCTAGTGTGAGCGATCGTCCGTTATGTTGCCGAGGCGTTTCTTTCAGAAACGCCTCCCCCGTTCTGGAAGAACGGGGCAACCGCACGGAGTGCGGTTGGGCAACAGGACGCGCGCTTCGCGATCGCATCAGTTCAGAATTTTCGCTGTAGTCAACAGGTGCGACGTTAGCAACCCGCTGACTTTGAGTAATTTTTAACTCCCGTCCCCAGTCTTTTGGCTTACCATCTTTATAAAGACCGATTGCTGTACCCTGTTCTTGATTCATGAGGGAAAAACAGGGAATATCCGACGCACCATCCCCGACATAAACTACTTGCGTTAG
Source organism: Nostocaceae cyanobacterium (assembly GCA_051861145.1). Classification (GTDB taxonomy): domain Bacteria; phylum Cyanobacteriota; class Cyanobacteriia; order Cyanobacteriales; family Nostocaceae; genus JBHYDF01. Next base: position 20,782 of record JBHYDF010000097.1, on the reverse strand, counting down.
TGGTACGTGCAATTCCTCTGCTGGTACATCTCGATAGACAAAAGTTTGCCCATCATCTTTTTGATGCTCAATTCCTTTTGCAAGTTGAAATAAATACCGGGTTTTCTCAGTATGGGTAACAAGTTTCTTCAAAAACTCGATTCCGCCATGTTGACCGTAGTAAAATTCACAACCCCACATTCCTTTAAAATTTGGGGCTATGCAGTTGTGACGGGCAATTTCCACCATACCGCAGGTAATTAGATAAAATTCAACTTCTATCTTTGGGTTGATTTCAGTAGCGCTTTGTCGCAAACGCTCAAACATTTTAGTGACACCATCAAAGGGAGCTAATTCTTGACCAAATCTGGCAATATATTCCTGTGTGATTTTGTTGTTTTGTCGTTTTGATTCTTCAATTAAGGCGTAGAATCGGGCAAGAATTTTATCCCAGCCTTTATCAACCAAAGGTTGAATTCTCTCTTGACGAAACTTGAGAGCGTCAATACCCAAACTAGAGAGGAGGCTATCAACGGTATCTGGTACAAGAGTGTCGTCAAAGTCGAAAACTACGGCGATGCGGTTAGAAAATGGTTTTGTTGCGAGAGTCATGATTGTTTATGTTTGAATAAACCACAGAGAAAGAGAAAGTAGTACTCGACCATACTAATTTTGAAACGATTTTTAATTTGAGCCTGCACCTGAACCTATCACTCCAATGAGTTGTAAAAGATAGATCACTGCAAATACGGCGAAAAATATTCCCGCGATCGCTGTCCCACCAAAAATTATCTTTGATGGTCGTAGTTCCTTTGGCAACATCCGGTGGTTGAGGAAGAGGGTAAGCCCAGTAACAATGGGAATATGAGCAGCTTCAATTGCACCTGCGGTTTGCAGCAAGCCAACAGGTTGACCGAAGAACAGATAAACGGCGATTGGTAAAACTACCAGTAACACGACAATATAAAAACGCTGCAAGAACTTCTCGTTAGTCCAGCGTCCCCGTACACCAAATCCTTGCAGAATAATCTGCGTACCATCAGCAAACATCCGCCCAAAACCATCTTCTACTGAAAGTACGGTACTACAAAAGGTAATAAAAACAATTGCCACCATAAACCAGAAGCCAAACGGTCCCCAAAGGTCGCCTAGCAAGGTTCCTAGAGTTTCTGCTACCTGATTTTCTTTTGGTACAAGTCCTTGCGGACGCAGCAACTCGCCACCGAGAATCAAGAAAGACAACGCCGCCAGTAGCGCACCAACCACAGCTAAGGTGTTGGATATGGTCATCAGATTTATCCAACCGCGCAGTTTCTTTTTTTCCTGTTGGTTGAGTTGCTATGGAAGCTAACAGCAGGTAATTTGTTGGTTTCTTCCAAATAAATTTGCCTAGTATTGGATTAATTTTGTTAGCTTTAACGTCCATTCTCCAATTTGTTCCTTCCGCCGGAACATCTCTACCGAGGTATCTGTCATATTTTTTTTTCAAAATAGTCAAAACTATAATCTTTTTTTATGTGGATTTGCGGCTCTGGCGGAGTGTGAAGAGAGTGATTTCAGGCGGGCAGTTAATCCGTATTGGTAGGATACTGAAACCAATTCCTCGGTTCACGTAAAGATGGTTTCCTGGCTGTCCATACCCATCGATCCAACCGTCAGCATGAACCTCATCCTCTCTCACAAAAGTTAACCAAGACCATTCAGGAGTGAATGGCAGACGAATTTGACCCCCGTGGGTGTGTCCTGCTACAGCCACAGGTGCAGTGTTAGCAGGAAATTCGGCAAAGGAATCAGATCGCTACGCCGCCGAGCAAGTCTGCCAAATAGTGTACACCGAGATACAGGCGAGCTAGCATTACTAAAAAGACAATGCATACCGAAACGGCTGCTGGTATACGACCAAACGCAGTCAATGTCCCCCACAAGGTAGTTGCAGTTACAGTGTGTCCGCTGGGAAACGACGGCACTCCTGGATGTGTGCGAATAATAATCCGGGGGTCGTGGGGACGCGGCACAGGGAAGATTGTCCAAATCAGTACATTTATCACTGTTGCTAAAAGCACGACACCAAGCAAGCCATAGGCAAGCCGTCGTCCTGAAATCCAGAGTGCTAAAGCGAAGACCACCGTAACAGCCTTAGCTGTCCCAAATTGCGTGAGAATCTCAAACAGCCAATTCCATCTGACACCGAACAAGCGCTGAATGGTAATAATTGGCTCAGGACTCCAAAGTATGTCAACCGCCATTTTCCTCTGCTCGTTCAGGATTGGGAATTACTTTCAGCTTTTGCATGGTTGAATGCGGTGGTAGTGAAGGGCCGCCCCAAAGAACAAAAATCTTTGCTTCATTATTCATATCATTTTAAAATCCTATGATACTCATAGCAAGCAGATATTTATCAGAACTTACGCACAATACAGCATTTGTAGGGGCAATTCATGAATTACCCCACCGTTAATCAAGTATTACAAGAACTTTTTGCGTAAGTCCTATTCATAACCAAACTGGAGCGATCGCCCAACAAATCTTTAGAGAAGTATTACAGCTTCAGCAAAATTTGATGCAATTGAATACAGAATCTATAAGACACTTTACTGCGGAATTGCTGAGGGATACACCTCATCAGCAATCAGTACTGGCTTATTGCTATATTCTGCTTCTAGCTTCCGCTTCAACTGCAAATCCCAAGTGAGGTCGTATTCTCGTTCCAAATCTGCGACAACAAATGAACGTAACACACCCGTCACAGCAACCTTCTCATCCTCAGTCACCTTTGGTTGTGGCTTTTGGTGCAATACAAGCAAGTCTTGTCCACCTAACAACTTGTCTTCATCCAATGTAAATGAGTTCACACCTGTAATATTTTCCACTTCACCTGTTACCGCCAGTCTTTGACCGTAGTATTGCTGGGGATTTGTGGTAATTTCACCAGGTTTCGGTGCTAGTGCCATTGATTGTGCAATAATTGCTGGTTTGTTTTCATACTCTACATACAAGTCCTGCTGTAAGTCCAAATCGAATTCTCGTTCAATATCTGCCAAGACAAATTTGCGAACCTCACCCGTAACTTGAACGGGTGTATTTGGGTCAGTAGGAAAAGTAAACGGTTTTCCTGTAGCATTTACAACCAAGATGGGTTCACTGCCAAAAAATTGCTGATCGCTGATTGTGAAGGTTGATGGAGCTATTTTCTTGACCGGTTCACTTCTAACCGTCACTGTTTTACCAATCAGTTGGTTTGTATTATCGGCGACTTCTTCAGTCGTGACATTATCTTCTCGTACTGCCGAATCTCGCTCTAAATTATTGGTGCAAGCTCCAAGTAGAACGGTAAAGAGTGCTAGAACAATAGCTCCTTTGGAACTCCACAATTTTGGAACGAAGCTACGATTTTGATTAAGTTTATTCATGATTTGCAAGATTTCCTGAAATTCACTGTCAATTTTGAAAAATTGGTTAGATTAATGACCCTGGTTTAGTTCAAAAAGACTTGACCATCCCTTTGAATTCTTAATACACCCTGGTTGTCATCTAGCCTAGTCTCTTCATCCATTGAAACTGCTAGCACTCCTGATTCAGTGGTAGTCACGGGCGTGAATTTTAGCAGTCCTCTATCTTCACGCACGGCTGTGATAGTGACAGGCGTTGGTATGTCTTGCAAGACAATTTCTTCTCCACCTGCAAGAATTCGGGGTTGGGTATGTGCGATCGCTTGATACGAAATACGGGCGTTAGTGTTGTTTTTCAATCTCACATCTACTGTGCCTGCTGTTGGTGTGACAGTAGCAATTGGGTCTTGTCGGCTTTCTGGGTAAGGTATTGGTTGACGATTAACAGGTAAACCCTCTGGCTTAACCAAAACTCTTGGTTCTACCACAACTCCCCCTTGCTGTCTCAGTCTTGAAGTTGCAGCATTAGGAGGACATCCCTGCGGAACCAAAACACGATTTCTATGTGGTTCTTCATAGTAAATCTGAGGGCAGGGATTGAGTACAGAGGAAGGGGCTGCTGATGCAGCAAGAGGGATAGCTGGTAGACCGATTAATAAACTACCAAAGATGGTTCCTAATAGCCGTGGAAAAAAACCGCATAAATCGCGCAATCCTTTTGGCTTATTGCTTTGCCAACTGGATTTTGGGTAAAGGTTCTCAAAACGAGCGGGCTTACTGCGATTATTCTCAATATTACTGCGAAAAGACCGCTCGTTTTGAGAAGGATTGCGCGATTTATGTGTATTAGTGCGTCCCCCAGTCTTTTTTTTGTTCGTTTGATTTTGTAAATTCATCATTTCCTCTCATTTGTAAATCAAAAATGTGGTAAGTTAGAGTGGATTTCAATAATTATTTTTTTTTGCATAACCTCGTACCATTTATTGTCATATTTACCAATTACTACTTCTCGTTAATTAATATATCTTTCTTCGTAATTAGCCATTCTTGTTGTAGTTTTAGTTTTGGATGATCTGTGTCATTCAGTTCATACAAATTTGGAAAATGATGGTAGTTATAAGTAGCACGAGCCTCAGCAGCCTTATCCGCTTGTTCTGAAGAAACACGGGGTTCATTAACTCCCATCGGTTCATTTAAAATGGCAACTTGATTAATTGCCATAGGAGCATATGGCACTATAGGTACTATGGGATTAACGTAAGAATAAGTAGCTGGATTAATGTTGTAAGCATTTCTCACTAGTTCTTCATAGTCGTAATCAATTTTCAGGTCATTATTGAACTCAGGTAAATTTTCTGCTTGTTCTTGAGTCAGACCCTTGACATAAACTCGTTTTTCAAAGAAATTAATCCGAGAAAGACCAATTGGTAAGAGTACTTTTTTGCCAAAAATCCAGAAGCCCAAGTCAATAATCAAATATCTAAATTTGCCTTCTGTTTCATCAACTAAAATGTCGTCTATACTGCCAATTTTTTCATCAGCTACATTTGAATAAACACCAAAATCAATAATGTTATCTTCACCAAAAATTTCACGGTGGTTGGGAACAATATCTGTGAGTTTTAACAGAGCCATCTCCACTCCAAAAGAATTTAATATTAATGTCAAACAAAAGGATAATTAGCCCAATTATTACTAAGAGTGCTTGTGAATGTAAATTTTAAGAAAAAGTTGAGCTGCTCAACTCAAAAAAGTCATGAAATAAACGGCTGTAATTTGAGATTAAGTCCTAAAAGTGGAAAACTCGTGAATAATTGAAGCTAATTTTTAAAGTCCTACTTTAGAGATAGTCCACCTGGGACTTTTTGTCCCAGTCTTATAGCAGAAGACCATTTTAACTGACATCTTGCACCAATCGCAAAAAGCCCTGAAATAAATTTCGGGCTATGTAGAGACGTGCCATGGCACGTCTGGGACAAACCCATTAAAACGGGTTAGAACTCTTAACCAGTCGGTTTTTAACCGACTTTAGCTTGAAGCCCGAATTTTAATTCAGGGCTAAATTTTAGGGTTATTGAGAATGGTGCAAGATATCAGTTTTAATGGACTAAAATTACGAGATATTAGTGCAAGATAAGCTAAAAGTTTTTTAATTTGCTCCCGTCACTATGAATATAACTCTTGTGGGGTGGGCCGGACAGCCCGCCCTAGTTGTGCTTGCTTAAATGTGCAACAGCTTATCAGTCTATCCACTCTAATAATCCAAGAGAAGTAACTCCACCAAAAAAGTGAGCGCCAATCATATTGATGTTTGCCAGCATTACAAAAATATCCAGCGAACGAATGACATTTTCGGGGTTGTAAACTGCTACACCTTGGGGTTGAGCTAAAGATTTTGCCAGCACTACAGCAACAGTCTCTTCAGATGCGACAAAAGCTATTAATAACCCTACCAAACTAACAATTAATCCAATCTTTAAAACTTGAATTACGTCCTCTTTCCTAGGATGGATTTCTGGATTGGGTGCTTCTAAAAGTCTAGCTAAACGCCTGCAACGGAAAGCCCAGTAGACTCGGAAGCACAGCAATAAAATGCCAACAATAGCTAAAAATATGCCGAAACCGATGCCTGGATTATTCGTTTCAACAGTGATGTTACGGCTAAAAGACGCAAACAACAAAGCCAGACCCGAAACACCAGCTAGCGCTAACTGTACCCAGAAACTAACCCGACTTACTAGGCGAAAAGTCGCGGCAAATTGTTTTTTAGTCGGTGGTTGCGAAAAGGATTCTAAATTATTCAACATATACACCCTCAATATGTTTGGTTAGTGGTTAATGGTTAATGGTTAATGGTTAATGGTTAATAGCCATGAACTATGAACAATTAACAACCAACAATCAACAACCAACAAATACTAAGCTTTAAGTTAGGGTGCAATCGTGGAAAACTGGTGGAGAGCGGAAATTTTCTGAAAAAATACTGCTTAAGAATTAGCTTGTTAAACTAAAGATAGACTTACCCGTAAACCAAGGTTAGGGTACTAAAATACCTCAGCATAAAACTTGAAACAGCAGGTTAGGAATTCTTTTTTTACCTAGTTGAATCTAAGGCTGCTGCTACTTGATTAGCTAGTTTCTGAGCATTGAAGGGTTTATTAATCACACCTGTAACGCCCAATTCAGCAAATTGACGTGCTTCTGCTGCACGCCCTTTTGCTGTTAAAAAAATTACGGGAATATGCTTAGTTGTTGGATTAGCTTGTAACCTTTGAAAAGTTGTCAAACCATCCATATCAGGCATCATTACATCTAAGAGAATGGCATCAGGCTGAGCATCCACAGCCAAGAGCAGTCCTTCACTACCACTCTTAGCGGTCAGTACTTGCCAACCCCCCATTATTTCCAGACAGGTCTGAATTAATTTACGAATGTCATCTTCATCATCAATAACAAGAATTTGCTTGGCAGTCATTGTTATTGTCTTCCTTGCTGTTTTGAATCATTAGGTGGTCAGGGAGGGATTTCCAACCAAATAAATTATCCCGTATTGTGGGATGGGCGTTCCCGCCCGCCCTGATTAAGCGGCTTTTGTGTCACCTTCCTCCACAAGAGATTTTTGGATACTTTCTGATTTGGAAGTTCCTAACGCGATCGCGGACTGCGCCCCTTATGCCAGACTCTAACGGAGTTGGGGCATGTACGGGCGATCGCTTGTTATTCAATTTGTTCTAATTTATTAATATACTCCGCTGGAACTCTCAGTCTAAATTCCAGTAATAACTTTCAGGCATTGTGACTACAATTCCTTTCAGTCGATGGAGGACATCATGACAAATTGCCAAAGGAGCAGTTTTACCATAAGTCCTTTTCTCTTTATCAAAGCTGACTACAAAGGGTAGACCTGGGAAAGCTTTAAACTCAGAGCGAGATATTTCAAAGTGAGGAGACTCAGAGTTCTCCAAAGTATAGACAACCAATTCTAAAGCCGCCCTAATATCTGTTGAATATGGACGTAGAGGTAAATTAAATTGGTCAGATACAACCTGGTCTAATTCTGCTAGCGAATTAAGCCTAATAGTTGCAGTATCGTATCGTGTTGTTATTTTCATTTTAGTCTTGCTTGAATTTAACTGCAACAAAGTGTTAGCATATTCGTCTCTAAAGATAGAGTTTAAAAGTGGAAAAGTCGGGTAGAACTCTGTCATTGACAAACACACGACTCTGAAAATTTGTCGAGTTCAAGTTAATTATTAGTACACGTATTACAGGAATTCGGTTTGATTTTTGAAAAAATTCCGTATATTTGAAGCTTAGGTGTAGGTAGAGCATAACCCTACAAAACTAGGATATGTAGGGCTATGCCCTACCTGTGTGTATTTCAAAAATAAAATAGTAATCCTATAATAATGTGCAAGTTAATCCCAGCCTAAAGTTGATGAGAAAAATTAGAAATACAGTAATTTAGGGCTGTAGGAGGAGGTAGGGTTTTTCGATACAGGGGAGATAATAGCAGTAATACGTGTCTGCAGCCCCAAGTACAACAACTATAGGCGCGACCAAAGAGAACAGAATATGCAGAGATTGACGCGCTCTTGGCTAAAACGCTACGGCGTTGCTATCTTAACAGTTTTACTAGCATTACTACTTACACGCTCGCTATGGCTACTGCATCAACTAAGCGCTTACCCGCTATTTTTTGCTGCTGTCATGGTTAGTTCTTGGTATGGCGGTTTAGAATCGGGACTGTTAGCGACTGTTCTATCCGCTTTAATTTGTGCCTACTTCTTTTTACCCCCATTTTATTCGCTGGCTGTGATTGGGTTCAACACAATCGGGCTGGCTCAGTTCGTGCTAGTATCACTGCTAATCAGCGTACTAAACCAGATGTTGCGTTCTACCCAACGACGAGCCGAAGTCAATGCACTAGAAGCACAGCGCAATTATGATCGCCTACGTCAAAGTCAAGAACAGCTGCACCAAAGCGAACAACGTTACCGTTTGTTTGTGGAAGGAGTGAAAGAATATGCAATTTTTATGCTGGATGCAAACGGGTTGTTTATCAATTGGAATATTGGAGCAGAACGTATTTTAGGTTATCAGGAAACAGAGATTATTGGTCAGCATTTCCAGCACATTTTTACACCAGAAGCAATTGAGCGCGGACGACCTGAGCAAGTACTGAGAACAGCAGTTAGCGAGGGTTTTTCTAAGGAAAATCGCTGGCATATTCGTAAGGATGGCACACATTTTTGGGCGCATTGTGTCATCATACCTTTACGAGATAAGGACGGAAATCTGCGCGGCTTCTCAAAAATTATGCAAGACCTGACTGAACGAAAACAGGCTGAGGAAGAACGCGAGGAATTACTACTGCGCGAACAAGCCGCACGCGCCTCAGCAGAAGCAGCAAATCGCTCAAAAGATGATTTCTTAGCAATAGTCTCTCATGAATTACGCACTCCCATGACTGCAATTTTGGGATGGGTTGGGATGTTGCAAACAGGTCGGCTAGATGATGTTAGGGTGAGGGATGCGCTGGAGACGATTGAGCGCAACGCCAACTTGCAGATGCAACTTATTGAAGACCTGCTTGATATTTCGCGCATTGTTCAGGGAAACCTTTCACTGAATTTTGGCAGAGTTGACCTAGTGGAAGTGATTGCAGAAGCGATAGAAGTTGTACAGCCATCAGCAGATGACAAGGCTATTCAACTTGAGTCGGTGTTTGATACTTCGCTAGAGCCGATTTGGGGTGACTCAGATCGCTTGCAACAAGTTGTGTTAAATCTGCTTTCCAATGCAATCAAGTTTACACCCAACGGCGGACGGGTTGAGGTAAGGCTGTCATTAGTCACTGGTCATTCGTCATTTGTAGAAGATGGGCAACCAAAGACAAATGAACGGCAGGTGCTACAACTCTCTCGACCAGAGCAACGCACTGCCTCCCAAGGACAAATGACTAAGGACAAATTTGCCCAAATTCAGGTAAGTGACACGGGTAAGGGTATCAGTCCGGAATTTCTACCGTATGTTTTTGAACGCTTTCGTCAGGCAGACAGTACGAGTACTCGGTCAAATAAAGGGTTAGGTTTAGGACTGGCGATCGCTCGTCATTTGGTAGAATTACATGGTGGTACTATCGCTGCCCAAAGCCAGGGGATAGGGCAAGGGGCAACATTCACAGTCAAACTACCGTTTGCAGCTGTTCCCCCCTCAGAAGATGCTCAGATAAACAATACAAACCAGCTACAACCGCCAACAATTGGGGAAGATTTAGCACCATTAGACAATCCTCCAAAACTTGACGGTTTGCGCGTCCTAGTTGTGGACGACGAAGCGGACACGCGCAAGTGGATTAGTACGGTACTGCAAGAGTGCGGAGCAGAAGTAATTGCCGTTGGCTCAACAGGTGAGGCGCTGGCGGCGTTTGAACAATTAAGACCAGATGTGCTGGTGAGTGATATCAGTATGCCAGACGAAGATGGCTACGCACTTATCCGTAAAATTAGGGAATTGGAGCCGGTTACGGGTAGGCGCATTCCTGCTGTTGCACTGACGGGGTATGCCAGAGTAGAAGACTACAGAGAAGCTATTGCAGCAGGCTTTCAGCTACACGTTGCTAAACCACTTAGAGCAGCTGAGTTGATTGCAGTGGTTGCCAGCCTTGGCAGAATGTCTGGAAAACTTTAAAGTCCTTCCGTATTACGAAAACTGCAAGTTAATGCTGCTTAATTATCTGAAAAAATATTAAGTATCACGCCGAAAAATGAGATAAACACACCGACTATTTTCCAAAAATTCACTCGTTATTGCAATAACCAGACGGACAAAGCTAAGATTAAAAGTGGTTCTAAGCGTCCAATCAAACGTTATTAACGTTTGGTTGGATGCTCATCAATGTCAGATTGTTTTTTCTGGGAAACCGGTGTTATTCAAGAAGCAATTTTGTCATCTACTTTGGGGAATATTTACAGGTATGTATGGGGTAGTGCGTGAGTTTAATAATAAGCAATTTTGACAACATTGCTTACTGCTCCACAAGTTTTCCACTTTTTAGAGATATCTTCAAAGTAGGAGCAGTTCAGATACTGAACTGTCCTTCAACAACTTAACCTCAATATTCTCATTTTGCTAACTGTTAGGTGTTGCACACTTGAAATCATTTAGAAAAAATATACAGCATTAAATCAGTAGTTGATTGTGCAATACCTATTTATTCTCATGAGGTTGGAAAGACTCAGAGGTTACGTGGCTTGACTAAGTTACTGTAGTTTTTGAGCGTCAAATTAAAATCCTGTGACTCACAACCAAGATTTATATATTCACATCTTGCATTTACCCAATAATCCGCCCAGCAAATAAATTTCGGGCTAATAGCTGAAGTTACCTAAAGCTAACTAGTATGAAAAATTAACCCGTTTTAGCAGGTTTATCCCAGACGTGCCATGGCACGTCTGGTCATAGCCGGAACTTTAGTTCACAGCACAAGCGTGCAAGATGGGAATATACTTATCCAATTCCTTCTGGAAAAAGGGTGTAGTGAAAGAAATTAAAAGGCAAAAAATATAGTTTTACTTTTTACTTTTCACTTTTTATTTTTTACTGCCCCTAGACCATAACACAGCAGTTGTACTTGGGGTGAAGCCATAGAACTAGCCCTACATTTGGAGGAAATTTGCAAAAATGTGTAGTTTATTACGTTGGTCATTCGCTAGCGCCGCTTTGCTATCTGTGACTATGACAGTCGGTGCGATCGCTCCTATGATGATTTCTGATCCCACCATTGCTCAAACGACTTCCCCATCTCCAAGTCCAGATAGAGAAGTCAAGTTTTCTGATGTTGCACCTGATTTCTGGGCGCGACCATTTATTCAAGCTCTAGCGAGGAGAAACATAATTACAGGCTTTCCAGATGGAACCTTTAGACCACAGCAGTCTGTAGAACGTGCAGAATTTGCCGCAATGATTGCCAATGCTTTTGAACAGAATCAAGTGCGACCTTTAGCTGAATCTGGATTTAGAGATGTCAAGAGCGGCTACTGGGCGGCTTCTGAAATAGAAGAAGCCTTTCAAACAGGATTTATGAGAGGCTATGGTGGTGGATTGTTTTTTCCAGAACAACCTATTATCAGAGCGCAAGCGATAACTGCTTTAGCAAATGGCTTGGATTTATCTGCTAATGGCACACCAGCAGATATTCTCAGAACTTACTACCAAGATGCTGGATGGATACCTGCTTATGCCATCAATCCTCTAGCCGCTGCTACAGAGGCAAATATTGTTGTTAACTACCCAGAGATACGAACTCTCAATCCGCTCCAAAATCTCACTCGTGCAGAAGCAGCAGCACTTTTGTATCAAGCGTTGGTGCGTCAAGGACGGATAGAACCACTTGCTAACAATGTTACGGCTACTAATTATATTGTCGGTCGCAATAATGGGGTCAACCAAACCACTTCAACAACTACATCCACATCGGATGCTCGTGGTTCCACTAGCACAACCACTTCAACGACTACATCCACATCCAATACTCGTGGTTCCACTAACACAACTACTTCAACAACTCCCACGGTAGAGGCTGGTGACATTTATGCTCTCTCTACATTAAACTTTACAACATTAAGTTCTGTACTGAGAACAGCAGGTTTAGCAGATACTCTCAAAAGCGAAGGCCCTTATACAGTTTTCGCTCCGACCGACCAGGCATTTGCTGCTTTACCGAAAGAGACTTTGAACAAATTGCTACAACCTGAGAACAGAGAAATACTGGCTAGGATTTTAAGATACCATGTAGTGCCTGGTAGACTCACTGCCAATGAACTTAAGCGTGGAGAACTGAAAACACTCGCACAAAGACCTATCAATGTCCAAATTGATCCTGCTACCAATCAAATTGCGGTGAACGATGCGAGTGTGATCCAGCGAAACATCCAAGCAACCAACGGTGTTATCCATGCGGTTAATGAAGTTTTACTACCGCCTGATATCAACCTGAACCAGTTAGAAAATTAACAGCACCGTGTTTGTACTTTCAAATTATTCCCTCAGCTTGAGACAAAACTCTCCTGCAATGCAATTCCGGGTTAGCGATAGGAGGATATTATGCGCCAATTGATTGTCCAAGTACCACGCGGACAAGGAAAAGAGGTTCTTGACATTGCGAAGTCTCTTGGGGGGGTAAACCTTGCTCAGCTTGAGGCACAAGGTAACGAGAAATTAATTGACTTAGTGCTGATTCACGTTTCCAATCGGCAAGTTGAAAAGTTATTAGCAAAACTAGAAGACATACCTGAATTACATATCACATTGTTGCCAACGGGAGTAATGGCTCTAAGTCCCCCTGCTTCACAAGCGCCGCAGCAGGTTAAAAATGTGGAGGAACGCAGCCCAATTGAGATTTTTCTCGGTGGTTTGCAAAGTGTTGGCTCTTGGCAGGGCTTTTTGGGGTATGCAGCTGTAGCCGGTTTTGTCGTTTGGATTGGCTTGTATACAAATACAACTTATTTGCTGGTAGCAGCGATGCTGATTGCGCCATTTGCTGGACCGGCAATGAATGTAGCAATTGCAACAGCCAGAGGCGATCGCCAATTACTCTGGCGTAGCCTACTGCGTTATTTTGCAGCACTGGCGGTGACAATTGTAGTTGCAGCAGCCTTGAGTTTAATTTTGCAGCAGGATATTGCCACCAGCCTGATGATTGATAGCAGCCAAGTTTCCTCGGTGGCAGTGTTGTTGCCCTTAGCAGCTGGGGCGGCGGGAGCTATAAACCTGGTTCAATCGGATCGCAGTAGTCTGGTGTCTGGAGCGGCAACCGGAATGCTGGTTGCTGCTTCCTTGGCTCCTCCAGCCGGAATTGTCGGTATGGCAGGTGCGATGGGCAGGTGGGATTTGGCGATTGATGCCTTGTTTCTCCTATTTCTGCAACTGGTAGGAATTAATTTAACGGCGGCGGTGTTGTTCCGCCTGTTTGGTTTATCTGCACGGGGGGTACGTTATACACGGGGTAAACCTTGGCTGTTTCCTGTGGCGTTGACGTTCACTGTGATAGTACTGGCTGGCTTGCTAACTTGGCAGTTTGTCAATCCTCCAAATTTGCAACGCTCCTCCCTTGCTCAAAGAGCTAATGCAGAAATTGCACAGGTAGTTGATGAAAACCCTTTGGTTGATTTGGTAGAGGCGAATGTTCGCTTTACCCGTGCCAAAATCAAAGGTCAGAATACACTACTTAGTGTAGTTTACGTCCAACGTCGAGCAGGTGTGACTGCATCCTCTGAGGAAATTCGCTCTCGCTTGACTCAAGCGATACAAACTCATCTAGTGGAACAAGGCTTTAATGTGACACCTCTGGTTGATGTTAGCGTACTTGAGGCTCCACGGCAAAGTGAGGGATGAGAGATGAAAAGTATAAAAATAAACTCTTTAATTTTGGCATTGGTAGCATTCCTAAGTGTGATTCTGATCTCAACAACGGCTCTGGCACAAACTGATGTCAACATCAACAATAGTAATATCATTCGCGTCGGGGGTGATGTAACAATTGCTCCTAACCAGGTTGTGGAAAATGCTCATGCCATTGGCGGTGATGTGACGATTCAAGAGGGGGCAAGAGTTACCGAAACTGCGATCGCTATTGACGGAGATGTAATTTTAGAAAAGGGTGCCCGTGTTGACGGTGATGCTTACGCAGTGGGAGGAGAAATTATTACATCCCCAGGAGCTACTATTGGCGGAGCTTCAAGCACAGTCTTAGAAAATGGTAGATGGGGGATGCATGGTAGGAGAAGGGGAACTAGCAGCTTTCTCGTCCGCTATCTATTAAATAGTGCTTTTCATCTTCTCAACGTACTGATAGGAACTATTATTGGTGTTTTAATCTTACTTTGGCGACCAAATTTCCTGCTCAACTTGGCAGCGACTATTAATCAATATCCCCTACAAAGTGGATTATGGGGTTTAGGCGGTTTGTTTGCTGTCATTTTATTAGTCATCGTGCTAGCAGTGAGCTTAATTGGAATACCGTTATTACCCCTAGTTGGTTTGGTAGTTGCCGTTACATTTATACTCGGTACTCTCGGAGTTGCTCTTTGGGTTGGGCAAAGAGCTTCGGCATCAACGGAGCGATCGCCCATGCAAAAATTTCTCATCGGTGTGCTGATTTTGACTTTAATCGGTTTAATTCCGGTATTGGGAGGACTGGTGTTGTCAGTGGTGAATATTTTTGGCTTTGGTGCATTACTACTGTGGTTATTCAACAAAAGGCGATCGGCGTAGCCGTGCTGTAGGCATTCGCAAGCTGTGGGGTAAATCAAAACATAATTAATAACTGATAACTGGTGATAGTATCGAGAGGATAAAATCTATGATTTGGAAACAAATTAAGCAAACCTTCTCCTGGTTATATCTAGGGGTTGTAACCAGTATGATTCCCTTGAGTATCACTCCGCCAGCAAACGCGCAAACATATTCTGATATCCAAGCTCATTGGGCAAAAAATTGTATTCAGAATTTGACTCAGCGCGGAATTATCAGTGGGTATACAGACGGTTCTTTTCGACCAAATAATCTTATTAGCCGTGCTGAATATGCGGCGATGATGAATCAAGCGTTTCCCAATATTTCGGCAGAAAGAGAAGAAATTAACTTTAGAGATGTTTCATCTAATTATTTTATATAGATACTTGGTTGATATGAACGAAAAAACCCTGGTTGCTGTTACTTATG
Organism: Nostocaceae cyanobacterium; assembly: GCA_051861145.1. Classification (GTDB taxonomy): domain Bacteria; phylum Cyanobacteriota; class Cyanobacteriia; order Cyanobacteriales; family Nostocaceae; genus JBHYDF01. The sequence goes on along the minus strand of JBHYDF010000097.1, from coordinate 5,687 downwards.
ATGTACCAAATCAAAATTATCAACGTAACAAACAAGTCTTGGATCAGATGATGAATAGCATTGACTTGAACCGTTCAACAGCCATTCAGTAACAAATATAGTTTTAAAACAGCCCTTTGCAGTATTGGGGCGAAGTTAGTTAAGCCTTGCCTTTGATAGATGTTTGATGCTCTCAAAAGACATAAAAAATTAGTATTGGCAAGAGGGGTGCATTACTGCGCAAATTTTTTCCATGAGAATTCTTTTGGTTGAAGACGATGATTCGCTTGCTCAAGCAGTGGCGGCAGTTCTTACCAAGCAAAATTATGTAGTGGATATTGCTGCTGATGGTGAAGCTGGTTGGGAGTTGGTGAATGTTTGTAACTATGACTTAATTTTGCTAGATGTCATCCTACCCAAGTTAGATGGCATTAGCCTTTGTCGGCAATTACGACAAGAGGGCTATCAGATGCCGATTCTGCTACTGACAGCAAAAGATAGCAGAACTGATAAAGTGATGGGTTTAGATGCCGGAGCAGATGATTATGTCGTTAAACCTTTTGACTTTGGGGAGTTAACAGCTCGCATTCGCGCTTTAGGACGCCGAGGAAGTCCTTCCTTACCTCCGGTTCTAGAATGGGGAAGCTTGCGGCTAGATCCTAGTAGTTGTGAGGTGACTTATGCAGGCAAAACGTTGCATGTGACAGCAAAGGAGTTTAGTATTCTGGAGCTTTTTTTACGCAACAGCCAGCGCACCTTTAGCCGCAGTGCAATTGTAGATCACCTTTGGGCTGCTGATACAGATCCACCAGAAGATGACACTATTAAATCTCATATCAAAAGTTTACGGCGGAAACTAAAAGTAGCAGGTGCTAACTATGATTTGATTGAAACAGTTTACGGATTGGGTTATCGCCTCAAGCCTAATGCCCAAAAGCAAAATTCTCAGGCTAGTGAAAAAGAGTCAACTCCAACCCAGCAAAAAATATTTTCCACAGCCTTCGCTAAAGCGCGGGAGGATTTTAAAGCTAAGGTTAGTTCGCGTATCGCCGTGCTGGAACAAGCCAGTGATGCTTTAAAAGAGGGTACACTTAATTCCCAATTGCGACTTCATGCTGAGCAAGAAGCTCACAAACTGGCGGGTTCGTTAGGAAGTTTTGGTTTTACTAAAGGTTCACTCATAGCTCTTGAGATAGAAAATATACTTAACAGCCAAACGCCAATTAACCAAGTTGAGTCTCAACATTTCTATGAACTCGTCAAGCAGTTGCAACACTCCCTAGAACAAACTCCGAATGAGTCAACTGATGATGAACAAGCCTTGAGCGAGCAACGCCAGAATATGCTATTGGTAATAAGCAACGATCAGCAAGTTGTTGAGGAGTTGGTTAAAGAAGCTGCTACCCTGCAAATGCAAGTAGATATTGCTACTAATATTGCCACTGCTAGGAATGCAATAGAATCTTCAAGTCCCGATGTAGTTCTACTCGACCTCTACTGTTGTGATAGTGTACTAGACAGCTTAAAGCTACTAACAGAATTGTCCAACCAAACCCCACCAATACCAGTACTGGTTTTTACAGACCACAGTAATTTTATTGAGCGCGTAGAAGTAACGCGAGCAGGTGGACGTGGTTTTTTATACAAAACTATGCCGACCAGGCAAATGTTGCAGCTAGTAACCCAGGTATTGCAAGGAACACGTATTACTGAAGCGAGAATAATGGTTGTAGACGACGATCCACAGGTGCTAACTGTGATACGGAATTTATTAGAGCCTTGGGGACTGAAGCTGACAACTCTTGAAGATCCGCGCCGCTTCTGGGACATCTTGACAGAATTTTCTCCAGATTTACTGCTTTTAGACCTAAAAATGCCTTATATCAACGGAGTTGAACTGTGTCAGGTAGTACGTAATGACCCGTACTGGAAAAAGCTACCAGTATTGTTTTTGACTGCTCATGCTCAAGCTGATATTAGCGATCGCATATTTGCGGCAGGCGCTGATGATTGTATCAGCAAACCGATTGTGGGTTCAAATCTAATCACCCGCATTTTTAACCGCCTAGAGCGAATCCAAGTAATTAAGAAGATTTGATACTCCCAGCATCAGTAGGGGCATGGCAATGCCATGCCCCTACTCAACAGAGAACCGCTATAGTTATCAACAATCATCACTTTTAACCTCATATGATTGATAATTCTGACTGCAAAAATATTATTTTTGATGCCCATTTACATGGCGTTAATTTTATTCAGCAAACTGACGGATTCGATGCATTACTCCGGGAAATGGATATTTAAAGTACCGACCAGACCAGCTATTACCCAAGCATTGTTTAACTGCTGTTGAGACGTAAAACGCTTTCTTCCCAGATAACGGATGAGAGGGCGTATTGGATAGACTATAACGGCTGATACGAAAACAATTGCACAAAAACCAACAATTCCCAATAGCACCCAAATAGTTTCATACCACGGTACTCGCTCAAAGGCTCCGATTTTGGGCCAAAGTGGATTGAAGGCAAAGGCAATATGCTGAAATTACCTTAGTTCTAGAGGGATTGAAAACTTGGACACAAAGTTCAGGTGATGAAACTTTTAGGATTGACTAGTGTTATTGCTCTGCCAAAATACCGTCGATATAATTCACAACTGATTGCCACTTGATTCCCTCGTAAACTGACGAGTCCCATACTGTGTAGCTTAAACGCTAAAAGCTGTTCTAGCTCTACAGCTTGTGATGATTTTAACACCTGCTCGTATGCTGCCGCTAATTGAGGATGCTCTTGGAGATTTCGTAAGTGCCGATGCAGGTGATTACTATAAATGCCCGCATCTGTAGCAGCCATTTGCACTAGCTGATTGAGAGTTAGGTCATGCCGTGCTAGGTTGTAGAAAGCCTGTTGCACTAAATAAGGATGTCCCGCTACAAGTTCCATTAATTCAGATATTTCACTTTCCGATAGGTTCAATCCATAACATGAAAGCAAATCAAAGACTTGTTCGGTTGTAAACGCCTGCAATTCAATTGCCAATCCGACATTAAAAGGAGACTTATTAATATCTAAAGGAATGTAGACTTCTGTAGAATGAACAATAATTAAGCGTAAATTTTGCCACAGAGGATTACCACTATCTCCATAAGCAGCTTCTTCGTACCACGAGCGCAACAAAGTAAAGAAATCATCGGCAATTTCTGGGTGTGAAAACACCTCATCAACTTGATCCAAAGCTAAGACTAAAACACCATCAATATCTGATAGCAAACAATCTTCAAAGTAAGCAGTACAGTTGCTCTTGCTGCCAAAGGTTTCACTCCAATAATCTTCGACCTTATGGGGTAGGTGGAGTTTGCGAGCAATGGATGCACACAACCAGCGCAAGAACCTGTCCAAATCCGTAAAAACAGCTCGATCCGCTTGCTGTAAATTCAGCGCTACGGTGTGTACTTCTAGTCCATCCCCAAGCTCAAAATTCTGTTTTTTAGCATGAGCTAAAACTCTCACCATCAGAGAAGTTTTACCCATTTGGCTGGGCGCTTTGATGCGAATGAGCGCTCCTGGTCTTGTAATCTCTTCATAACAGCGTGACTCTGCTGGAGGACGTTCTAAATAAAAAGCAGAGTCCAGTGGTACTAGTCCAACTGGCGGCTCTAATTCTAAAGAAGATGGAGAGAGCAGGGGAAGTGGAGGAGTGGATGACTCTTGACTCTGTACAGACGTGCCATGGCACGTCTGTACAACTGTTGACTCTTGACTTACTCGCTGTGCTAAAACAGCCATTAAATTGGTTTTATTGACTTTTTCTCCCAGACTCGATGAAAGCATTTGCCACAGTTTTGGCCCGACATCATGCTTGATGTATTCAGGAGCATAACCACTCTCTACCGCAATTTGGTCATATTTTTGACCTAGCCAAGCTCCTCGCAAAACAGCAACTTCAATGTTTCTCAAGTGTCTAGAGGTCTTAGCGAAAATAGCCGCATCCACCAACTTCAGGGCTAGTTCAAAAGGTATAAATTGTTCACTACCATTAACCGTCATTTTTCTTAGTTAATTACTAGGCAAGTTTCCGTAATTGCTTTTTCTGCAATCTGTTTAAGTATCCCAGTCAAGGGATGGTTAGGATATTGCAAGCAAAACACCCCACAGCTACCCAGCTGTACCATATCTTCCGAGAGTGGCAAGACGCCTGCTACTGGGATTTTATAAGTTTTCTCTACTTTCTGTTGTAATGCCCAAAAGTCCATATTTATTGGTGTTTTGTTGATAACCAGCATCATGTTACGGACTTTGAGCTGGCGAGCAACATCAACTGTAACTGCCGTTCCCTGAAAATCTTGGCGGTCTGGACGCAAAATTACAATTAGCTGGTCAGAAATAGCGATAGATAATAAAGTTTCTCGACTCAGGCCGGGGTGAGTATCAATGAATAAGTAGTCTAACTCCAGTTCTTCAATCAAGCGCCGAAATCCGCTATTAAGTAGACTAACGTTGTATCCTTCGTACTCAATCCTGGCGATTTCATCAGCATTTATACTGGAAGGAATCAGGAAAACTCTGCCTTTGCCCTCTATTCCTAAATGAGAGCTTAGATTACAAGCTGTGTTACTAATTGAACTACGATTCCACAAATAATCATTTAAAGTATTTTTTGTAATATTTCTATCAGTGTCAAACAGGGCGTGAATACCAGGCGACTGGAGGTCTGTATCGACCACAGCAACTCGGTTTCCCTGTTGAGCGATCGCCACTGCTAAATTAGCTGTTAAGTTAGATTTACCAGTTCCGCCCCGAAAAGAATGAATAGCAATAATTTTAGACATAAGACACCTCGCCAGCGTTGGGAGTTTACTGAGCGCGGGAGTATTCTCCTAACTGTTCCATTTCTTATAATTGTGCGATCGCACTACCTGACGAAAGATCAGTTTTACAGCAAAGAATAATTTAAAAAACTGGTCTTGACAAAAATATATATTTATGGGTTAAATGAGCGATCGCTTCAATTTACGATATCAACGCAGTAGTAATTTTGATAGTATTGAATTAAGACTTAATTGAGCCTTTAATTCAATATTTAATTTATGATTAATCTGGAGAATATTCACTCTCTGACAGACTTCAAGCGCAACGTTAAGCAATTCCTAGAGCGCATCAAGACGACTAAATCACCCCTTGTTCTTACCGTCAATGGCAAAGCAGAAGTCGTGATTCAGGATGCAAGTACTTTTCAGGAAATGATAGATAGGCTTGAGCGTACTGAGGAAGAACTGCGTCAGCTGAAGTTAGAAGCATTACAGCGCGATATTGCAATTGGAGCCGAACAACTCAAGAATGGCGAGTACACCGAATACGATGATGAATCTTTACCCAGTTTGTTGGAAAATATCAAGGTACGGGGACAGCGTAAGCTGCGCCAGGAGCGCGCTTAATGAATCGCTACAGACTTTCCCAGCAAGCCGAACAAGACCAATTTAACAACGGCGAGCTAGCCCCTAAATTCATTTATGGGGGATAGCCGTTGCGCATTTTAATGCGCGTCCAAACTCTTCTATTAATTCGCTAGCACTAATACCACGTCTAATCGCTTCACTTTTTATATTTTCCCAAGCGGTAGGTGTTACTACTATTTGGTTTAGATTTTGGATTTGGGATTTTAGATTTTTGGATGAGTCAGTAATTCAGTAACGTCGCTTTCTTAATATT
>JBHYDF010000096.1:0-29447 GCA_051861145.1 Nostocaceae cyanobacterium | reverse complement strand
AGTTAGCTTATAGCTAACTTGAGCTTTAAGCGCGAATTTTAATTCAGCGTTTAACAAGCGTACCATTCGGTTGTAAATCTAAGGCTAACGGTATAAGTCCTCTATAAGAGGACTGAAAATCAAGCTGTACAATCAAGCTTGTTAGAAAATACAAGCAAGAAAAAAGATGTGTTAGGGGGCAGGGGTTGTTGCAGGAGGTGGAGTCGCTGGTGGAGTATCTCCTGGTGGAGTCGCAGGCTCACAGGCTCCAATAAGTACAGTTAATCCAAAAATTGAAGCTAGAAAAAAGAATTTTCTATTCATAACTTCTCCTTTGAAAGTTGAAGTGAAAAGCAAGGCAATGATTACTTGAGAAGTGCAAAAGAAGCTGTTTGATGGTTTGCCTTATCTTGAGTTATTTGAGAATGCTTTACATCCATCGATGGTTGTAGGACTTAATTTACAATTCCGATGAATTTACCTTACGCACGAGGCAAGAGAGGCGCAGAGAGTGAGAGTTTAGAATTTTAATTTCATACTTAAATTCAGCAACGCTGTTTTTTTGCTCATCTGCTCAATGATAAGGAATGCATTTCATTTCCTGTTTGAAAGAGATTGATTTTTTGCAGATATGCCCATAGTTTGAAGACATCAGCAGGCTGGGTACGATAACCGATATAGCCATCTGGGCGAATCAGATAAAGGCATTCGCCTGTGGCACTGTAGCGATGATGACACTTGCCTTGGGGGTCAAGTAGTATTGATTTGAACCACTCTAACTCCTCTGGTATTTGGGAATTCAACAGCACAATATGTACGTCTATGCGATCGCGAAATTTTTCCTCAATTTCTTCAGCTATCCGGCTTAATTTGGCATAATTCACTTTCTGCGCAACTTTACCGCCAAATAATAAAATACTGTGTTTTAAATCAGACAACACTGAGAATAACCGTTTTGCACCATCTACTGTGTTAATCATGACATCGGGTGCGCGATCGCCAGCTTTTGGTTGAGCATGAAAATCCCACCTATCTCTTAGACTTAATTCGTTAGGGTGCAAATGCATCAAAAATGGCTGGTCTTCTTGGACAATGGGACTATTGCGATAATTCACATTCAGTTCGGACACGGTATTACGGATGCGTTGTTGGACGCTCTCAAAGCTGGTAACAAATTTAGCTAAATTGTCACGAGCTTGCGTGAAAATAGGGTTGCGTACAGTTATTGCTCGTGTAGCCAATCCTGTACCAGCTAATAAAGATTTTGATATTGGTTCGCGTTCCGCCTGGTATGAGTCGAGTAACTCTGTTCTTGCCTGGTTTTGGATAACTAAAGCTAGCTTCCAAGCCAGGTTATAAGCGTCTTGCAAACCCGTATTCATTCCCTGACCACCCACTGGACTATGGGAAGATAACGCATCACCTGCAACAAATACCCGTCCCGTGCGACATTTGTTAACCATGCGCTGGCGAATGCGGAAGGCACTTGTCCACACCGGGTTAGTCAGATGGGCTTGTGAATATGATCGCTCATTAGCGAGTTGCTCAAAAAATTCTATATCTGGATCTTCAGATAACTCTGTATCTGGTTCAAGTTCAGCAATCAACCGCCAATAATTCTGATCTGGTAGTGGAAAAGCTGCCAATTCACCATCAGGATGGAAGAATATATGGATTTCATTGGGCGATAGATTCCAATCAATCTCCACATCCGCCAAAATAAACAAGGCTGGAATATTAGCGCCTTCATCAGTTAAACCAGCTTCCTGACGGACAGTACTATGTGCGCCGTCACAACCAATCAACCAAGACGCTTTACAATGTTCTTCTTGTCCATCAGGATGGCAAAGTGTGGCTGTAACACCATCAGTATCTTGCTTAAGACCAGTGAAGGTAACAGACCGCTCGATTTTGACGCCGAGGTTTTCAACCAGTCGTCCTAGAATGTCTTCTGTTTGAGACTGTGGTAGGCTGAGGACTAACGGTAAGAAAGAATCGAGCTGATCTAAGGGTAAGTTAACAATGCGTTTGCGATCGCTATAAAAATTAAATTGGTTCAGCTTGCGACCGCGTTTAATTGCTTCTTCTGCTATACCTAGGTGGTCAAAGATTTCTAGAGTACGAGCAAAAACTGCTATTGCTTTACTCGTTTTGGAGGGTTGCGGGTTTTTGTCCACTAGACGTGGCTTGATGCCAAGCCTAGCTAATTGTGCAGCTAATAGTAAGCCTGTCGGTCCAGCTCCTACGATTAGTATATCAACCGACATCAGTACCTCCTAATTAATATTGCGTTCTTCTGAAGTGCGATCGCCTTGGTTGTGCCACAACGGTTGCAAATCCTAGCATCCGCATCACACCGCCTACATTCTCATCAAGGCGAGTCTGCGTATCAGGACTGCTGAGATTGCGTAAGCCATGTAAATCTAAGAAGCTAAATCCCACTTTGGAGAAGAAGGGAATCAGGCAGAATAGAAATGTATCCACGGTTTGATCGAAAACTCTAAAACCTGAAGGACCAAGAATCCACACTATCGGATAGCAAATCCATAGCACTGTGAAATAGGTCGCAATTTTGTTATAGAAACTACTTAGAGCTAAATCTTGACTCCTAGCTTTGGCACGCAATGGCCCCCAAATTCCCGCCAAAATGACTAAAAAGGCAACCACACCGTTGATGTACCACAAGTATCTCACCCAAGGCACAACGGAGAGATCGGCAACTAAACCACAGACGACAACAATGACTTGGGTAGCCATTAAAGAGGCTATCAACGTCCAATCTTTTTTGTGGTGACGATGCATTGCTGTCCAGGACAAGGCTAATAGCAATAACGGCGTGGTAACAACCCAGTCTATGTAGCGAGCAAAATGAGCTACCTGTCCGGCTACCGGAATCTTTCCTTGCTCTAAATCTGCACCCGGTAGAGTCATTGACAAATAAGCTAGTCCTGACCAAATCGGGATAAAAGCGGCAACTAGATACTCGTATCTGGGGACACCGCGAGGATTTCTACCTAGCAATATAAAGTGGATCGCACCTATAGCCATACCTGCAACGTAAAGCCAATGCCAAAAGTCCTGCCAATCCATAAAGTACCTCTAAGTAAAATTCCTTAAAATAAAGGAAAATAAATTCCTGATAGTGAGAAATCAAAGGCTGGGTTTTTTATGTTTAGTTTGTTCCAGCTAGCAAAAAATTAAAGAATATTGTTTCTTTCAACTTCCATCGGCAGAGAGAATTCAAGTCAGAACAGTTTGTGTTTTAGGTGACACAGGATTAAAATTCAGCTATAGGATTCCTATTTAATTTTTGAAATATATGTAGGGTGGGCACTGCCCACCACATCCATGTTTTGGTGGGCAGTGCCCACCCTACATTAGTCAAGATTGATTTAGGATTCCTATATCTCTAGCATTGAGAACAAATGTGATTAAAAAGTGACTGCAAATTAATTTATGCAGGTGATAACTTAAGATAAATGTAAAAGTAAACTTTGATTCAATCCTGGCGATTATAAATCGCGGCTACACTGAACAAAACCCGCCTGCGCGGGTTATATTATAAAGTCTACGTAGGTGAACTAAATTTTGTGTAGTAGCGAATTATATTCACCTAATTGTTTGCTGGCGATTATAAATCACGGCTACACGAGGTATGTGGAAGATACCGGGTTTCACCAGAACTCTGAATTTTTACAAATTAAATAAGATGGCTATAAGTCCTCTTATAGAAGACTTAAAATAAAGCTGTATCTTTAATTGCTCCCGTATTGCTCTCTTTGTGGTTTATGCCTAAAGGTGCAAGATATGAATATCAGCCTATTAATAACAATTCCCAAACAAAGTTAGATCGGTTTTTGGTCTGTGGATTGGGAAGTTTGGGTCAGCATTGTGTTGCGATGCTGAAAGAGTATGGTGTTGCTGTCAGCGCGATTGACCAAGTACAGCCCAAAAATTGGGATGTACCTAATTTACAAAATTTAATTGAACAATTATTAATTGGAGACTGTCGTCAAACAAATATTTTAGAACAGGCAAAAATTTGTCAGTGTCGGACTGTACTTTTAGTTACGGGTGATGAGCGAGTAAATATAGAAGCTGCCTTTGCAGCGCGGCTTTTAAATCCTCAAGTTCGTCTAGTTGTACGTTCTGACAAACAAAATCTCAATGAACTTTTAAGTGAAAATCTTGGTAATTTTATTGCTTTTGAACCGAATCAACTTACCGCTTCAGCTTTTGCTCTTGCAGCCCTTGGAAATGATAATCTTGGATATTTTAACATTGAAGGGCATAAACTCCGAGTAGTAAAATATCAAATTCAACCAGGTGATATTTGGTGCAATAAATGGCGGGTATATGAACTGAACACTTCTTATCGGCGGATACTAAGTTATGCGACAAATTTATCTGAATTGCCTAATCAGTTGTGTTCAGTGGAAGAAGCAATATTGCAAGCAGGAGATACCATTGTTTATATTGAATTGACAGAGCTTACCCGTTTACTGCAACCTACAACTAAACCTAGGCAAAATTTACGACAAATATGGCAAAAGTTTATCTCAAACATCACTTGGAAAAACCTGAAACCGAAATTAGTACAACTGTGGCGATCGCGTAATCGAGATCGGACTGTACGAGTTGCAATCATTTGTGGAATTACGGTACTTTTCCTGTGGTGCTGGGGAATCATTTTATATCGGTGGAATTATCCTAACATCAGGATAGCAGAGGCTTTTTATGCTACAGTTGTCTTGCTTTTGGGAGGATACGGTGATGTATTTGGAGGTGTTGAATTTGAAACACAAATTCCCGGATGGTTGCGGTTATTTAGTTTGGGACTAACATTAGCGGGTACGGCTTTTGTCGGGGTGTTGTATGCACTTTTGACGGAAAAACTTTTAAGTTCAAGGTTCCAGTTTTTCTTCACTAGCCACCGTCCACCACTACCCCAACAAAATCATATTGTCATAATTGGGTTAAATCGAGTGGGTTTGCAAGTTGCTAGTTTGTTGCAAGAACTCAAGCAACCTTTAGTCGGTATTTCCGTAACAATGCTCGACCCTAATACTTTACCGCAAATGCCGCTTCAGGTCGGTAACTTTGCCAACGCTTTAAATAATGTCAATATTACGGAAGCTAAAAGCGTTGTTGTGGTTACGGATGATGACATGGAAAATCTAGAAGTGGGCTTAATGGCTCATACCCGTAGTCCTAATAGTAGCTTGGTCATCCGTACTTATGATCGCCATTTTAGTGATAAGGTAGCACAGTTGTTTCCTTACGCCCAAGTTCTCTGCGCCTCCGCTTTATCAGCAGAAGTATTTGCTGCTGCTGCTTTTGGAGAAAATATTCTTGGCTTGTTTCACTTAGGTAATCAAACCATCTTAGTAGTAGAGTATATGGTTGAAGCTGGCGATACACTGAATGGATTGATGCTCAGTGATATCGCCTATGGTTATAATGCTGTACCTATTCTCTACCAAAAATCAGCAAAATCAACTCCCAAGTTATTACCCGCTGATGAAACGCGACTTTCTATTGGCGATCGCATGATTGTTTTGGCAAATAGTAATAGTCTTCAACGAATTGAAAGAGGCGAAATTGCTGATAAAACTTGGCAAGTATTGGTTGAAAAAGCTTTAACTAGTGATGCTATTTTTGAAGGTGCAAATGAAATTTGCATTATTTCTGGTTGTGGTATCAGTACAGCTCGACAATTGATGAAACTTTTACCTGCACGTCTACCATTAGCACTGTATAAACAACAAGCTCAGCGTTTAGTACTTAAGTTAAGTAAATTAAGAGTTATAGCCCATTTAGTACCTATTTGTAACGACTTGGAAATATAAATATATTAAACTTATTGCAAAAATCAGAATAATGGTTAATTACGACCACAGATAAACACAGATGAACACCGATAAAATTTGTGTTCATCTGTGTCCACCCCCCTCTATCCCCCCGAAACGGGGGGAAGATAAGGAAAAACTTTTATTTGTTGTCTATCTGTGGTTAATTATCCTCAATCATAAATGCGTGCAAGAACTCTATTGACTTGAGGTCTATTGATGTTAATTTGTGCGTCTCCTGTGGGAATACTAGGTATGTGAGTAAAAAAATTGCCTATCCACAGGTGATTAACCTAGACTTGGTAAGGCAAACTATTTACTTCATAAAAATGCTTAAGAGAAACAGAGTTAACAATTTATTCGTGAAACAATCTAACGATTGAACTTACCAATGAAGAGGCGTGACTCCAGCACCGTTAAAGCTTTCCCATTACAGCTTGTTCTGATTGTTCCGTTTGTCTTGCAAATTTTTGCAGCAGTGGGTTTAGTTGGCTACCTATCATTTAAGAATGGACAAAAAGCCGTAAACGACCTGGTAGATCAGTTGATGAATCGAACCAGCGTTATGGTGGATCAACACCTGAATTCTTATCTATCTATCCCACATCAGGTGAGCCAGATCAATGCTGATGCGATTAATATGGGATTGCTGAATGTGCGCGATCGCAAAAGCATCGGCAAATATTTTTGGAAACAAATGCAAGCTTATGACTTGTCCTACATCGGCATCGGACTGACGACAGGTGAAGCGGTAGGCGCAGGCCGTTACGATGGCAAAACTATCACAATCGATGATTCGAGTTCCAAGCCTCCGAAAAATAGCTACAATTATGCCACAGATGACCAAGGCGATCGCACTCACGTCAATAGTATTTCTGATTGGGACAACTTCAAGGAAAGCTGGTACACCGAACCCGTAAAAGCAGGTAAACCCATTTGGTCACGAATCTACACCTATAATTTACCCGATCATCCCTACATCAGTGCCTCGGCGGGTCGCCCCATTTATGATACAAAGAATCAGTTACTGGGGATGGTTGCTGCTGATATCCATCTCTTAAAACTGAGCAAGTTTTTGCGGCGTTTGGATATCAGTCGTTCTGGACAGATTTTCATTCTAGAGCGAAATGGGATGCTAATTGCAAATTCTGGCACGCAGAAACCTTTTACCGTGGTCAATGACCAGATTCAGCGGTTAAAAGCGATTAATAGTCCTGATCCGAAGATTCGGGGAATTACTAAAAAAATCCTGCAAACCTTCAACGGGTTCGAGTCCATCAGCGAAGCCAAAAAACTCCAACTGGATTGGCAAGGAGAATTGCATTTTGTGCATGTTACCCCCTGGCGTGACCAATATGGGCTAGATTGGCTTGTGGTAGTTAGTGTACCGGAACACGCTTTTATGGCACAAGTCAACGCTAACACCCACACTACCATTTTGCTTTGTTTAGGGGCGTTGATTATAGCAATCTTCATGGGCTATTTCACCTCTCGCCGGATTGCACAGCCGATTCTGCACATGAACCAAGCAAGTCAGGCAATGGCATCCGGCAATTTAGACCAGACGTTAGACAAGAGCAATATTCACGAACTTGACACACTTGCTTACTCTTTTAATCACATGGCAGGACAACTACGTGAATCCTTTAGCGCCCTAGAAAATAGTAAAGCACAGCTAGAAGACCGGGTGGAAGAACGTACCGCCGAACTCAAAAACGCCTTGAGTGAATTGCAGCGCACTCAGGCACAAATGATTCAAAGTGAAAAAATGTCGAGCCTAGGTCAACTGGTAGCAGGCGTAGCACATGAAATCAATAACCCAGTCAATTTTATTCACGGTAATATTATTTACCTGGAAGAATATATACAAGATTTGTTAAGGATGATCCATCTTTACCAGCAACATTATACCAGTCATCACCCAGAAATTCAAGCGCTGGCAGAGGAAATTGATTTGGAGTATCTGGTCGAGGATTTACAGAAAATGCTCTCTTCAATGAAAATGGGGACTGACAGAATTTGTGATATTGTGCTATCGTTGCGGAACTTTTCGCGCATGGATGAAGCAGAATTTAAAGCTGTTGATATTCATGAGGGAATTGAAAGTACGCTGCTAATTCTGCAACACCGTCTCAAAGACAGTCCAGAATGTCCGGCAATTCAAGTGATTCGAGACTATGGTAATTTACCTCAAGTAGAATGCTATGCCGGACAACTTAATCAAGTTTTGATGAATATTCTGGTGAATGCGATCGATGCCTTGGACGAGGTAAATCTCAAGCGCACCTATCAGCAGATAAAGGAAAACCCAAGTCAAATTACCATTCGTACTGCAATGATAGATGGACAGTGGGTGGAAATTGCGATCGCTGACAACGGAACGGGAATACCGGAACAGATTAAAAATCGTATCTTCGATCCCTTTTTCACCACCAAACCTGTAGGCAAAGGCACAGGTATGGGCATGGCGATTAGCTATCAAATTATCACGGAAAAACATGGTGGCAAATTGGAGTGTTTTTCCACCCTTGGCAAAGGAACGGAGTTTATCATTCAAGTGCCTGTGCGACAGAAAGTTTGTGAAGCAATCTGAGGTAAATACCAAGCGCACCTATGAGGAGATAAAGGAAAACCCAAGTCAGATTACCATCCGTACTACAATGTGTGATGCCCAGTGGGTAGAAATTGCGATCGCTAAAGGTTTAAATCAGCCCTGAAATAAATTTCCGGCTATGACCAGACGTGCCATGGCACGTCTGGTCACAGGTTAAAAACCGACTCAATAAGAGTTTTAACCCATTTTTAATGGGTTTAAGCTATCAGCCGGAAATTTATTTCACGGCTTCTTGTAACTGGTGCAAGATTTGAAATCAATTCAATTTTTAATTTTTCATTCTTAATTTTTAATTGAACGAAGCGATCGCCCTCCCTACATGAAATAACCCTTACCTGATTACTGATTACCAGCAATTTTCCTTTCTAAAACAGAAATTCTTTCTCGTGGGTTTGGGTGGGTACTTAGAAACTGCGGTACTGAACGCCGGTTTGTCAATTTCCTTAAGAATGCGGGCATAGCATTCGGGTCATAACCAGCCTTTTGCATATACTGCAAACCACTAGCATCTGCATCGAATTCAGCGCTACGGCTATTAGGTAAGTCAACAGCAAGCTGATAAGCTACAACTGCTAATCTGCTTTGGTCTAAACCAGCAAGCGAAGCTGCACCTTGAGCTAGTTGGGCTTGTCTGAGCTTTTGCACTAGGTCATCATTACAAATGTGAGCAATTTCGTGCGCCATTACCGCCGCCAACTGGTCTTCATTATCCACCGCATTTAGCAAGCCAGTATGGATATAGACATAACCACCGGTAGTCGCAAAAGCATTAATACTTGAGTCTTGAACCACATAAAACTTAAAAGGAGTTCCAGAACAATCACTGGATCGAGCTAACTTTTGACCAATGCGATTGACTCTAGAATTAGTAGTCAATCTGTAATTCCTTTTTACCTGTTGATGTATATCACCACCCAGCGCGACTTTTTGCTTTGTTGACAGATTGGAAAGTTGAAAATACCGGACTCCAGGGACAATTAACTCTTGAAAAGGAATTGCACTTGCTGGTGCGGGTGCAGATAAGCCCACACTCACAGCAGTTCCCACGCCAAGTGCAACAGAAAGACCTTTACGGAATTTAGGAAATTTAGAAACCATGATAATCAAAAATTAAAATGACTTTATACTTTTACTAACTTTGCGTTAGATTTTGCCAACATTCACAACGGAAAGCTAGTACCCAAAGAAGTATTCCAGATTGACTATTGAAGCCTGCTTACTTCTTTCTTTTGTTGACTTATAAAGTTTTTCTTTTTCAGCATTTGTAGTTAGAAATTTCTGACTTTTAATCAATTAGTCAGACTTAATTACATACATTATTTTAGAGTACATAACTATTTACTGATATATTATAGCCCGCCCTGCACTGCAAGTGCAGGGCTAATAGCTCAAGTCCATTCAAGTGGGGGAGTGGGGAGTAGGGAATT
The DNA here is from genome assembly GCA_051861145.1 of Nostocaceae cyanobacterium. Taxonomy (GTDB): domain Bacteria; phylum Cyanobacteriota; class Cyanobacteriia; order Cyanobacteriales; family Nostocaceae; genus JBHYDF01. The sequence continues at coordinate 19,578 of JBHYDF010000096.1, read as the reverse complement.
GGGCATTGGGAATTGGGCATTGGGAATTGGGAATTGGGCATTGGTTTTCTTAGAGGATGTCTGAGAAGTATGGTTTTAAACCAATTAATCTTAGATCCCCCTAAATCCCCCGCTAAATTGGGGGACTTTGAAAGACCTTTTTGCCCCCCTTTTTAAGGGGGGTTGGGGGGATCTATATGATTTTGGGTAAGAAATTATGACTAATTAAAAACTTTTCAGACATCCTCTTAGTATTGCCCGATGCCCGATGCCCATTGCCCATTGCCCGATGCCCATTGCCCATTGCCCGATGCCCCTTGCCCGATGCCCGATGCCCAATGCCTACTCCCTTTTCCTTTATGCAACATTATGTTAAAGCTTTTACTTTGACGCTTCACTTGTGATATATTGTTGATTGACTAATCAATCAATTATCGTTATGCCTCGACGCGACGAGCAAGACTTTGAAGATCGGCGACAGCAAATCATTGACGGTGCTTTGCAAGTCTTTGCCAGTAAGGGCTTTGAAGGGGCGACTAACAAGGATATTGCTGCGGCTGCGGGAATTGGCTCACCGGGTCTGATTTATCATTACTTTAAAGATAAAAGCGATTTATTTGAGCAAGTTATTGAACAACGTTTACCAGTGTTGCAATTGCTGCTCCACAGCCAAGAAGACTTGATGAGCAAACCTCCGCAGGATGTACTTACTATCTTTGGTAAAGCGTTTTTAGAAGTCTTAGAAAACCCGACATCGATCGCCATAATGAAACTGGTACTGGGAGAAGCATTCCGACAACCCCAAGTAGCCGAAATGTTTAATGCTATTGGTCCGAGTCGTTCAATAGCCTTTCTAACTCGCTACCTAGAAAAGCAAATGTCAGAAGGAATACTTAAACCTGTGAATCCAGGAGCAGCAGCACGCTGTTTTGTTGGTTCATTGGTCGCTTATATTATTAGCTGTGAAGTATTTCTACAGCCAGATGCTCAAAAAATTAGTCCAGATATCATGGTAGCGACCGCTGTCGAGGTTTTTTTGCGAGGGCTAGAGATTTCTTGAGTCAATGCATATATCTCAGGTAATATTTTTTTATTGTCATATTGTTGATTGATTAATCAATCAACAAAAAGTTAATGGTTAATGGTTAATGGTTAATGGTTAATGGTTAATGGTTAATGGTTAATAGCTAAAAACTAATGACAAATGACAAATGACAAATGACAAATGACCAATGACTAATGACTAATGACTAATGACTAATCAGGTACTGAAGGAGTTGTCATGACACAAACGCAGAGGGAACCTGACCGTAGTGCGGTGATTGAAGAGAAGCAACCGCAACAGCCGCAACCGCAAAAACCCCGACGACGTAAACGTACACCACCGAAACCAGTATTAATTTTAGGAGCGATCGCCCTGATCGCTGGGGTAGGATACGGAATCTACCGGATATTTTTTTACCAGCCCGAACCCGAAGGATTATTTTTAAGCGGACGCATAGAAGGTTATGAAACCGACGTTTCTGCCAAAATTGGTGGAAAAATTGCTACTGTAGCCGTCCGAGAAGGAGACATAGTTAAAATTGGGCAACTCTTAGTCAAACTAGACGATTCCGAATTACGTGCAGAACTTCAGGGAAGCGCCGCCAGAGTACGTGCAGCACAAGAAAGACTAGAACGCGATCGCCAACAATTACCCATCCTGCAAGCCCAGCTAGAACAAGCCAACCTCACCACCGAACAAGCCAAACAAGAAAGTCAAGGTAGAGTATTAGAAGCAGAAAACGCAGTAGCTACAGCCCGCGCCGAACTTGCAGAAGCCCAGGAAAACTTAATTTTGGCACAAGCAAGACAACGCCGCACCAATTTATTGTATTCCCAAGGCGTAGTCTCAGCCCAACAAAGAGACGAAGACAACGCCGCATTTAATACAGCCCAAGCCCGCGTCAATGCAGCACAACAACAAGTCAAATCAGCCCAAGGAAGACTAACCCAAGCTCAAGCAACCCAGAGAAACCCACCCATTCGCGCCGCCGCCGCATTACAAATAGAAAAACAAATAGCCCAAGCCCGTACTGACATCTCAGTTGCTCAACAAGAAGTCAACAACGCCAAAGCAGCCCAAGCCCAAGTACAAGCCAACTTAAACTACCTAACAATCAACAGCCCCCTCAACGGAAACATCATCACCCGTTCCGTCGAACCAGGCGAAGTAGTAGCCGCCGGTGCGCCCCTAGTAACAATAGTAGACCTCAACAACCTCTACCTACGCGGCTTCATTCCAGCAGGAGACATAGGCAAAGTCAAACTCAATCAACCAAGCCGAGTTTACTTAGACACATTCCCCAACCAACCATTACAAGCAACAGTCACCCGCGTAGATCCCAAAGCCAGCTTTACCCCAGAAAACACCTACTTCAAAAAAGACAGAGTAACCCAAGTATTCGGCGTCGAACTCACCCTCACAAACCCCCAAGGCTTAGCCAAACCCGGAATGCCCGCCGATGGACGCATACTCGAAGAATTGGGGAGTAGGGAGTAGGGAGTGGGGAGTGGGAATTGGGCATTGGGAATTGGGCATTGGGAATTGGGAATTGGGCATTGGTTTTCTTAGTATTGCCCGATGCCCCATGCCCATTGCCCGATGCCCGATGCCCGATGCCCGATGCCCGATGCCCGATGCCCAATGCCCGATGCCCAATGCCCCATCCCCACTCCCCACTCCCCACTCCCTTAAAGCCTATGACAGCAACACACCACTCAACCACCCAACCAAAACACACCCATCCCCCCATAATCACCATCCGCAACCTACATCACACCTACAACAAACAAACACAAGCCGTCGCAAATCTCAACCTAGACATCTATCCAGGCGAAATATTCGGACTCATCGGCCCCGACGGTGCAGGCAAAACCACCACATTTCAAATCCTCTCAGGAGTAATGCAGCAAACAAGCGGCATCGTAGAAATACTTAACTCAAACCCCAGAAATGCACGCCTAAAAATGGGCTACCTCACCCAACGCTTTAGCCTCTATCAAGACATGAGCATCTGGGAAAATCTGCGTTACACCGCAGGCTTGCACGAAGTAACCTCAACCGCCTTTAAAAACCGTAGCCAACATTATCTACAACTGCTCGATCTAGCACAATTCAAACAACGCCTCGCCGGAAAACTTTCCGGAGGAATGAAACAAAAACTAGCCCTGTGTTGCACCCTCATTCACCAACCGCAAATTTTACTATTAGATGAACCAACCACAGGAGTAGATCCAGTATCACGCCGTGAATTCTGGGATATTCTAGCTGAACTCGCCGTCACAGAAGGCATAACCACAGTAGTAGCCACTCCCTACTTAGATGAAGCCGAACGCTGTTCCCGCATAGCCTTAATGTACAATGGCAAAATTCAACAATGCGACACACCCGCCAAAGTGAAAGCAAGTTTAGGCGTTCAACGGCTAGAAGTTCACCTCAGCCTCGCCCAACTAGACAAAGCTGAGCAAATATTGAAGAATAATCCCGACGTACGCGACTTAGTAGAAGACGTGCAACGCTTTGGCGATCGCCTAGACATCCTCACAGCCCAACCCAAAGAAAGTAGCAATAGAATTCGCCACATTTTACAACAACAGCAAATTCCTGTAGAAAAATTTGCCACCGACACCCCCACCTTAGAAAATACCTTTGTCGCCCGGTTACGAGAACTCAAAGGCGAAAATTCAGCCGCTAACTACCCACGAATTTACCCCCCAGAACGCACATCGGGAACAGCAATTGGTGCTGAAAGCTTAAATAAACTTTTTGGTAATTTTCACGCAGTTAAAAATATAAATTTAGACATTAAATACGGTGAAGTATTTGGTCTTTTAGGGGCGAACGGTGCAGGGAAAACAACCATAATTAAAATGCTATGTGGCTTACTGCCAGCCAGTTCCGGGCAAGTAATGCTAGCAGGAGAAACAGGTCAATTACGTAGTGCCGAAGTCCGGCAAAAAATTGGTTATATGTCACAAAAATTCACCCTTTACGATGACCTGACCATAGGACAAAATCTGGAATTTTACTGCGGGGTTTATGGGATAGCGAGACGCGATCGCCGTGCTAAGAAAAATTGGGTACTGCAAATGAGTGACTTAGTAGGGCAAGAAGATAAACTCACAGGAGACTTACCAGGGGGTTGGAAACAACGAGTAGCCTTTGGTGCAGCAGTAATGCATGAACCCAAAGTAGTGTTTCTTGACGAACCCACATCTGGTGTTGACCCTTTGGCAAGGAGACAATTTTGGCGTTGGATAAACGAATTTGCCCGTGAAGGTATGGCAATATTGGTAACAACACATTACTTAGAAGAAGCTGAACAGTGTCACCGTTTGGGGTTCATGGTAGCAGGGGAATTGGTAGCACAGGGAACCCCGCGCCAAGTTAAGGAAGAACAGCCAGGACAATTAGTGGAATGGGAATGTGAACCTTTGCAGAAAGCTTCGGATTTACTTAAGCAGAGGTTTGAACGCTGGCGGGTGTCTATTTTTGGTTCGCGCCTGCACACTGTTTTAGATGAACCGCGTACTCAGATAGCCGAAGTTGAAAGTTGGTTGAAAGAGGCGGGGATAAAAGTGCAAAGTCATCAAGAGATTGAATTTTCTTTGGAGGATGTATTTATTAGTGTAGTGGAACAAGCGCGACAACGCGGTTTAGATGTACCGGCAGACTAAGTAAACTTTTGCATAAAGCGTAGCGTTTTTAAACGCAGAGGAACGCAGAGGTTTGCGCAGAGGGACGCAGAGTTTTTCTGGGTTTAATTCGTTAGGAATTTGTGCAATTTTGTACTAAGTGACTATGAAAAACTCCTTTGTGCGGTTAATAATAAGTATTTCAGCTTTGTGTACGGTGTTGTTTGGGTTAGCAGTAATGACTTTTGCTCAACAGGTAGCTGATCCTAATTTCGACACTACAGTTACTCGTCCTGCTTATGTGCGGAACCACCCTAAAGTACTTTTTGATGAAGCGCATAATAATATTCATACTATTGAGGGGCGTTACAAGCCGTTTGTTGACCTGATTCGCAATGACGGCTATCAAGTGTTCGCTAATAAAGAAAAGTTTCAACAGCAGAGATTGAAAAAGTATGATGTTTTAGCGATCGCCAATGCGTTAGGAAGCACACAGAACGCAAGTGCGTTTACTGAAAAAGAGTGTGATAACGTTAGAGACTGGGTTCGCACAGGTGGCGCGTTACTATTAATTGCCGACCATGCACCGTTTGGAGCAGCAGCTGAAAAACTGGCAGAGCGCTTTGGTGTGAATATGAGTAAGGGCTTTACTGTTGATTTATCCCACTATGATAAAGAGTTTGGTAATCCAGGCTGGCTTGTTTTCACACGAGATAATGGACTGCTAGAAACTCATCCTATCACCCTAGGTCGCAATACTAACGAACATATTAATCGTGTGCTTAGCTTTACAGGTCAGTCACTGAAAGGCACAGATAATAGTGTGGCATTTCTCCCTTTAGCTAATACAGCGCTTGACTTACCACAACGTCTTTCTAAGGCGACTCAGTTAGCTCCTAGTAAAGGGGTTTCTGCTGCTGGTCGCGCTCAGGGAATAGCCTTGCAGTTGGGAAAGGGTAGAGTAGTGATTCTTGGTGAAGCGGCTATGCTTTCAGCGCAATTACTTAAAGGAGAACCAGCACGCTCAATTATAGGTAAAGATATCGTTCAAATGGGTATGAATCGTAGTGATTATGACAATCGACAATTAGCACTCAATATCATGCATTGGCTTTCTGGACTGCTTGCAGCAAAGATTTCTGGCAATTAAGGAGTGTAGCTTGTGCCTGTAAGACCTAAACGTATTATGGCTCAAAGTGTAAAAGAATTAACACAACTTGGACGCGATCGCTTAACTCTTACTTTAGCGTTAGGGTTGCCTTTAATACTGCTACTCATATTTGGCTTTGCGGTATCTCTGGAGGTGAACAAAATTAATTTTGCTATTCAGGACTTAGACCAAACACCTATCAGCCGCGAGTATATTGCTACCTTTAAGCGTACCAATAAATTCAACTTGGTAGCACAAGGGCCAAATGTGAATGTACCTCAACTGCTGGATAGAGGTAGAGTGTCAGCAGGTTTGATTATTCCTCCAGAGTTTGCACGAGACTTACAACGCCAAGGACGTGCGGCGGAAACACAAATCTTGATAGATGGTACTGATGCTAATACTGCCAACATAGTCCGGAGTTATGCTAAAGCTACCACCAATGCTTTTTTAGAAAATCTGCGTGGTAGTAATGTACCTCCGGTGCGTCTAGAATCTCGGCTGTGGTACAACCCCGGCTTAGAAACATTAAAATACATCGGTCCGGGAGCTGTAGCAATCACGCTGGCGCTGTTTCCACCGCTTCTGGCTGGTTTGGCAACAGCAAAAGAGCATGAACAGCAAACCATACTGCAAGTATATGCATCTAGCCTCACGGGCACGGAATACCTGCTTGGTAAAGCCGCAGCATTCTGGCTAGTAGGTATGGCAGAAGTATTATTAGTCAATCTAGAGGCATGGTTATTTTTCGGTTTGTGGTTTGCTGGCGACCCTACACCTATGATATTGAGTTCTGTTCTTTACATTGCTTGCGGTGTGTTTTGGGGAATATTTATCGGTACTAATACTAAAGTCCAAAGTGCGGCGATCCAAGCGGTAGCATTCACTGCTTTTTTGCTGTCACTCCAGATATCTGGCTTTATCTACCCAATAGCTAATATTCCAGCTGCCATTCGTTGGGTTTCTAACATTGTCCCAGCTCGATACTACATTGAGGTGACTCGCGATGCCTATGTTCGCGGTATTGGTTGGTTGGGAGTTTGGTTTCCGGTGTTGGCTTTGGCGGGGTTATGCTGCTTGTTTTTCTTCTTAGCTTGGCGCAGATTACAGAAGATGCAGTTGGGTTAGTAGATGGTATACGATTACACTCTAGTTCACCCAAGTTTACGATTTATAACTAAAATGGTAAAAGCAAATCCCACACAAACGGCAATGAAAGCAATTGAAGTCATGGGAACTGTTAACGAACAAGGTCAACTGTCCTTAGACAAACCGTTGACAGTGGATAAACATACCCGCGTTCGGGTTATTCTACTGCTTTGGGAAGAAAATGAAGAAGAGGAAATCCTAGAGTCTGCACAAGAAAGTTTTCGTCAAGGCTGGTATGATGCAATGACAGGAAACACTTTACCTGTTTCTCAACTGTGGGAAGGAATTGATGCAGACTGAATCACCTTTGATTCAGGTTGAGGTAACAGCTAATTTCAAGCGCAATTTACGGATTTTGGATAAAAAATACCGCAATTCGTAAAGACGTTCAACCATTGATTGGAAGTCTTCAATCTGGAGAATTACCAGGTGATCAGATACCAGGAATAGGTTATACAATTTTTAAGGTAAGAGTTAAAAATAGTGACATTCAGAAGGGCAAAAATGGTGGATATCGCGTAATTTTTTATGTTAAAACAACCACTAATATTGTTCTAGTAAGTATCTATTCCAAGTCTGAACAGGAAGATATCACAGCAGAAGAAATTCAGCAGATATTGGCTGAGTTTGAGCAACAAAAGCAGACAGAAGAAACACAACTCTCTTAACCAAAGCAACTCAGTGTCTTCCTCTACATTAGGTAAATTCATACTTTTAATCAGCAATGCCGCTTTTATTAATGTAGACCAGTATGAATAATAATTTTACAAATTTAATCGATACAATTCTCAGCAGTCGATTTTGGGCATTATTCCAAAAAGAATTCGCGCAGATATTTCGTAACCGTCAACTGGTAATTCAATTACTAGTACCGCCTACCGTTTTTTTAATTATATTTGGCTTTGCTCTCAATCCTGACTTTCAAAATCTCAAGGTTGGCATTACTGACTACAGTAATAGTAGCGCTTCTCGTGAATTTACGGAAATATTCAAGCAAACTGAGGCATTTGTCATTGACCGCTACTATACCAAGCAGCAAGATATGATTACCGATTTGGCTACTGGTAAACTGACAGTTGGCGTCACAATTCCTCCAGAATTTGCAAATGATATTGCTAAAAGACGCACAGTGGAAGTACAGGCGCTCTACGATGCTGTAGATGCTAACACCGCCAGTATTGCTTCTAGTTATCTGAGTCAGTTAGTTAGCGACTATAATTTAAGTCGAAATAATAACATTCGCACTACAGGGAATATCGAAGGACAAAGGAACCAAATCCAGGTACAAACCTCGGTATTTTACAATCCAGGGCTGGAATCTTCCTGGTTTATTGTCTCGGGAATGTTTGGAATTATACTCACTGTTGTCGGTTCCCAAGCTGCCGCATCGTTGGTAGTGCGGGAAAAAGAAGCGGGGACTATTGAACAACTAATTATGACTCCGGCTTCCAACACAGAGGTAATTTTAGCGAAAGTCTGTCCATTGCTGATTCTGCTCACATTTGATGTTTTAATCGCTCTATCGATCGCAAGGTTTGTTTTTGGTTTGCCACTGCGGGGTAATTTACTGGTATTCCTAATAATTTCTGTGCTTTACTTTTGGGTGGGTATCAGCATTGGTATCTTGATTGGTACCTTCTCAAAAAGCGAACAACAAACACAACTGACAGCCTTCTTTATTAACCCGCCTCTAGTTATTTTGTGTGGAGCCACGACACCGATATCTGCAATGCCTACTTTCGTGCAATGGCTCACTTATCTGGATCCTCTGCGTTATTTTATCGAAGTTTGTCGCGGGGTGTTGCTTAAGGGAGTTGGTATCGAGACGCTTTGGCCGCAGGTGTTGATTTTACTGAGTTTTGCGGTAGTATTGATGAGTTTGAGTATTCGACAGTTCCGGCGGCAATTGAGTTAACAAAAATTATACATTTTTGTGTAAAAACGCAGAGGGACGCTGAGGTAAGCGCAGAGGATCGCAGAGTTTGACTATGAATTCAATACTTAGCGATCGCTGATGCGGCTACCATCATTGATTTGTTCGCTTGGATGGAGAATTACTACTTCGTCTTGTTTTAGTCCCCGTCGAATTTCGGCTTCAAAATCGCTGCGTTGTCCGATTTCAACCAGGCGACGAGCAGCTTTGTTATCTTTGACTACAAAGGTACACCAGGATTTACCGCAGCGAAATAGTGAACTCAGTGGCATCTTGAGTACATTCTTTCCATCCCAAATCACGATTTGGACATCAACGCGGTAGGCATCACCGAAGTAGTTAGGTGTGTCAACAAAATCACCTATCACGTTAACGCGCTGTTCTTCAACTCCAAGGGCAGAAACTTTGGTGAAGGCTGAAGGTTCTACCAGTCGTACTTTAGCGGTGATTGGCTGAGTATCGGCTCCTTGGTCAATTAAAATAGTGTCCCCTGGCTGAATTTTTACTGCGTCTGATGAAAGTACATCTATTACTAGTTCCAAGTTTGAGACATCACCTATTTCTAATAGGGAAGTACCAGATGTAACAAATTGGGCGCTTTTCTGGAGTATGCGCAGGATTTGACCGTTAACGGGGGAGCGAATGTCTGTGCGGGCTGCTTCATCTTCCAGTTTTGACAGTTCCGCCTCCACGCTGGCAATACGGGCATCGTAAACTTTAAGCAGATAGTCTGGATCACTCTGCTGTTGTTGCAAGACTGTTAGGGCTGCTTGTGCTACTTGAACTTCCGAAGCTGCGGATTTTGCTTCTAGTCTGGCTGTTTCCAGTTCTTTGGCTTTGGTCGTTTCATTCAGTTCTGCAATTTCTCGGTCTTTGCGGGGAGTTGCGCCAGCCGCTTGCAGTTGTTGGGCACGTTGAGTATCCCGCCGTGCTTGTTCCAGTGCTGCTTTTGCCTGGGCTACCCTTGCTTCTGCTTGACGCTGGGCTGCAAGCGCCATCTGAATACGCTTTTGTGCTTGTTCTAGGGTTGCCTGTTTCGGTCGCTGTGTTGCTACACCTTCTCGCTGTGCCCGCCATTCTGCTAGCCTTCCCAAGGCTTCTTTCACTGAAGCATTGAGGGGAAGGGGGTCAATACGGGCAACTACGGTTCCTTTCTCAACTTTATCACCTTCATCCAGTTCAATTCGGGCAAGGCGACCATCGACAGGTGCTGATACCACAAAGCGATCGCGTATCCTAGTTTTTCCTTCTGCATTCACTGTCACCCGCAGTTCACCACGAGTCACCCGCCCAGTATCTACAGAAACAGGGGTAGGACGGAATGCCCAGACAATTAATGCCAAGGTAGCGAGTGCGATCGCGCAATAGAAAAAAAACTTTGGCGGGAGTTTGGGTAGACGCTTCCTCAAACCCTTAGTTTCTGGGTTTGATTTTTGATCAGTTGGTTGGTCAGGCAAGGGTAATAACTTCATATAGACCACCTAATGCCTTCCAGCAAGCCAAGCAAACATGCTCTCAAATCCTTTTGCTAGCCCTCAGTGCTTGAGCAAAATAGCTCCGAAAATCTGATTATCAGGTTTTCTGGATGCTTTTCCCATTGTATCTAAGAGTGAAGTATATGGAATTTCACTTCTCGTTTTCTTTGGGCGATCACTTCTTCTTTCCTCAATCTAGCGATCACACTCCTGAAAATGCCATGTTACTTTGACTTATTTAGGCAGATGGGCAATCACGTTTTAAACCCAACCTGCGATCTCTCCAAAATTTGACAGAATCAACACAACTCACTAAACTTGGATGTTAACTTCAAAGCGTTCACTTGCTGCATCTACAGGCTCCCAAGACCGTCGCAGCCTCAATTGAATTTGTCCCCTCCCCGAGGATTTTGCTCTGAAGCGAAAAGTACGCGTCCCTCCACCACCAACACCTGTCCCAAGAGTTGTTGAGTAGTCTGAATCTAAAAACTCAACAATTTGGCTATCAACTGCCGCCACCTCCCATTGGTAGCCAGTGGTTGAATTTTCTTCAAGGCGAATCACAATTAACTCACCTTGATTCGCCTCAAACATTTTACCTTGGTCGGATGATGTAATTACAATTTCGGACATACCGGCTCTCTCTCCTACTATCTCATTGCTTCTAATATTGCAGCTCACACCAGCAGAATTAAATCCTACAAAAATCAGAAGCATCCCTAGGCTAACTGCTAACTGCTGCAAAGTATGGCTTTTCACAATTACACCTTTTGTTGGTATATCGCAGTAATTTCTAAAAAGCACAAGTAGCTCAGCAGCCGCGCTCTGGCAGCCACCGAACTACTTGGTGTTTACCTTTGAAAGAATTGCCTAGCGGCTACCAAATGTACATTTCATGAATCATGCCATCACTTTCTTCCCGATAGTACACTGGTGACTCTTTCTCGTGTGCATGTGCGCTCAGCATGGTGAGGGCTACGATCGCGGAATCAGAGTTGTTAGCCAGCTTCTTCCAGCCAATACCAGCAACACCCACCCACGAGTTACGATTCTCACTGATCGACCACAGTCCATTAATTCGCTTGTCGTTCTGCCAGGCGCTGACATCCGACGCCACACCTTTGATCGGCAACGACGGTGCCATGCCAGCGGTACTTACCATTGCCGGAACCGGACTCCCGACACTTATCATGCCACTCGCCGCACTTGCCACAGTTGCTGGCGGAGACGCAATCGGCATCGATGTCCCTACATTCTCGTTCATTGAAGTCTGCGTGAACCCACCCGGTTCCATTTGCGGTTTTGTCTCAGTCATAATTTTATCTCCATTCTATCCACATCTAGAACACATAAATCTGCTTAATAACGCCCTCCACTTGGTAGAAGTTCACCGGACGAGCGGCAGCCTTTGCGGCAATGAGTTGCGTCAGCATGTCGAAGAAAATATTGTCGTTGTCCGGTGAGATTTTCCGCCAGCCGAGATTTACGAAGTACACCCAGGCGTTGCGGTCTTGGTTGATTGTCCACAAGCCTATCACGCGCTGGTTATTCAACCAGCCAGTCTCCTGAATAGCATTCACACCATGATTGAGCCAACTGTCAATTCCGCACTCACCATAGGCGATGCGGAAAAAGCCTTGCTCGCCCCAACCAGTACCCCAGCTATTCTTGCAGATCCAGTAGCCCGGATTGTCGTTGTAACCGACGATCGTTACGCAATGACCACCGGCTTGTCCACCCGACACATGCTTGTAGATACCGCTTTTGTAGCTAAAGAAGTCCTCATAGACAATAAAGCAGGCGCTCACTGGACCTTTCCCGCTTGAGATCCACTCCTTGATCTCTGCGGGTTTCTTTGTCAAATCAGTGTATTCTGTGATTTTCACCACGCGATCAACCCAGTTGGAACACAGTCCACTGCAATCCTTCTTGGCAAGACCACTGTCGTAAGGGTAGCACGCCTCATCCGCGACGCCCTTGCTCTTGAAAGCGTCGAACGCCTTCTGCGGCCACCAACCATTTGAACAACTGGCACCATCGTCGCGACCGTGACAGAAGAACATATGGGCTTCGCTCAGATCCACTGCGAGAGGGTTCGGATTGTTGCGCTGCACTAGTAATCTGCTCTCCACTGTTGCCACTGTCCCAAAGGCAACACATGAGCCGCAGTTCTTTTGATCCCTAATCGGTGTCACAAAGTTATTGCCACCGATGTTGCGCAGATCATAGGCTACGGGCGCACCAATTGCAGCTATTGCCTGAGCTTTTCCCTTCATCGACTGCACATACTGCTCGATTTCCTGTAAGCTGGGTGCATCGGGTGGTGGGGTAAGGCCCAGGTACTTTTTCTGTGCCTCAAGCGGAAGCTCAGATAGGCTTGTTACCCCTGCCTCCCAGGGATCTCCCTCTTGGCTCAACTTGCTTATAATCTGGTCTAAAGAAATATTTGTCATAGCCACTCCTTTCGAGGATTCCGGAAAAAATCGCAGTTGTTTCGGCAAGGAAGAAGCTCTCTGTTGCAAAAATTTTCTTAAATGCTATGCACAGAGTCATAGTACACATGCTTCAGCTGTACATATAGTGCTTCTCAAATTTTTTGGAATACAACCATTGATTTAATCTTCCTCAAAATAAACTTTGGAAACAATACGATGATCCGCGTATAGGATTATGACGACATTGCAACAAACTCCCCTTTGAGTAGCCCCAACTTTTCCAGGGCAACCATCACAGCACCCGTCCGGGTTTGTACACCCAGTTTTTTGTAAAGATGCTCCAAATGTTTTCGCACTGTTCCTTCACAGCAACCCAGCACTCTAGCAATTCCGGCATTGCTTTTATCCTTGGCAACCCAAAACAATACCTCAGCCTCGCGTTTGCTGAGTCCTAGCAATTCCAGAGCAGCAATAGAGAAGGATGGCAGTTTTTGTTCCTCCAACAGCAAGAGATATTGCTCCTTGGTTGGATCGGGAATGAGACGGATAATCAACTGTTGTCCTGCTTGCTCTATGTGTAAGGTGAATACAAAGTTGCCATAGTTAGTCTTGTTTGGAATAGAAGTCGCTACTGGACTGACTTCCGAGCAAATAATACGATCAAAGACAACTTCGTATAAGTTCGAAGATAGAACATTGCTGTTATATGTAAGTTTTGCAATTTGATGCTTTAACCAATAATGTAAGGGGTCTGGCAATGAGTGTGGGGCATGGGGTAAAGAATACTGGCTCAACAGTTGTTCTGCCCGTTGAGTCATGAACTGCACCTGCCCATCGCTCGCCAAAATGATCGCCCCTATAGGATCCGAGATTTGCTTGAATTGTGTCATTATTTGCTGAATTTGGCTGAATGCATGGTTATCGCTCTTCCATCACTCTCGGAAACCAAAAATCGAGCCTAATTTTTAAACCTAATATACAAAGCTAGTTTTAGCGTTTATTTCCGTTCTATATAAATCTAAAAATCATAGCTTTTTGGTGAAAAGCTTATATAGCAAGGATTATAGATTTTTATCTCAAGAAAGTGATGAAAGAGGGTTATCCTCATCTGTCTCAATCAGATGGGGACGTAAGTAAGTCGGCACAACTAAACCTAAACTATGTAACAGAATATAAAATTCACAAAACCCTTGCGATTACTGATCGCAACTTAACGAAATCCTGAGCTTTAATTTCAAAGTTAGGAGAAAAATGTGAGGATTCTATGAATCAATCAAATTAATTGTAAAAATTTACACTTACAAAAGTATTCATCTGATGAATAAACTTCGTCTATCTTGAGAACTGTAGTTTTCTGCCATGCTCTTTGTTTAATCAAACATCAACATTTATCTGTTCTATCTGTCTAGCAGCTTTCTCCCAAAGCTTTGCTGAAGTTTCATCTTGCCAATGAGTTCTCAGATTTTCCGCTTTTTTGTGACATATTCGCTCTAACATTTCTAAGATTGCAGATAATGTCAATTTATCAATTAATGCTTCTAAAATTTCCATATATTCTTTTTGCATGATAATTATCTCCTTAACCTCATCTGATATCTTCTGACAAAACCCATGTAGATGACTTTTGTTTTCTTAAATAATAGATTAAGATTTGTTGCTGAACTATACCGATATTCTGCTAGCTTATACACACAGTTTAGCCTATTTTGAATCCTCAATTTTGATAATTTTTTTTAATAGATGAAAAAGCAAAAAATGCCACTTTCAACTATCAGAATATGTTAATATAACTAAAGTATACAATTCGCAGTAAAGCAGTTCCGGAAATATTTAGTGACTCCTCATACATATGCATCTTTTTCTTTTCTGCGAAAAGATTCAACCAGAAGGGAACTCTTAGAGGATGTTTGAAAAGTGGCCGATTGTGATTTTAGGCACTCGATGATCCCCCCTAACCCCCCTTAAAAAGGGGGGAACCGGACTCAAAGTCCACGGCAATAAAGCGGGAGGAAAATCCACTTAGCGCATTTGCCTCCCCTTTTTAAGGGGAGCCACCCCCGTGCGGAGGTTTCCGACCTTGAGGGGAGTGGCGTGGATAATGGGGGATCAAAATCGTTTTACTACCAGCAATAGGACTTTTCAAACATCCTCTTAACAGGGAGGAACGACCTGTTTCCTGATAAGAGCTGAATAAAATAGAGTGGGTCTCTCGTCCCCTACCAATTGGTGGTAGGCGTTGGTGGGGGTAATCGCGCCCCCACCTGCCCGTTGTCACTGTTCCCTGTTCCCTGTTCCCTATTCCCTTTTACTTTTATTAATGCATCGTCACCACTCGGCAGAGCAATCCCGCCACACTCACGGAGTACCGTTATAGTGGGGGACTTACGCCGATTTTGTTAATATTCCCAGGCAGCAACGCCAATTTCCCCTACTCCCTCGTCTTCAACACAGCCACTAAATCCAAATGAGCAAGCTGCCGACGCACCATCAACCCAGAGACAACCGCTGCTATTGTCACAAAAATAAAAGCAAACGCATAAGTAGCCCTCGTCACAATCAAAGGAAAGCGGTAGAGTTCTGAGTTGTAGGCAAAAGACATCAAAGCACAAACGCCAAACCCGATCGCAAATCCCAAAGGAATCGCAGCAAGGGTCAAAAGTGCCTGTTCGCCTAACAATATAATTGCAATCTCGGCTTGGGTAAAACCGATAACCCTTAGCGTAGCCAGTTCACGACTGCGTTCTGACAAAGCAATGCGGGCAGCGTTGTAAATCACCCCGAAGGCTATCACGCAAGCAAAAATCACTATCACAGTAGTGAAAATACCGAGACTGCCAGCGATGGTTTCTTGAAAGCGAGCGATCGCCATTTTTCGCACGGAAACTCCTGTAACTGCGGGTGTTCGTTTTAACAGTGAATACAATTTATCAATTTGCAAAGAGTCAGCAGCCAGATACGCGCCGGAGACAGTTCCTCCTTCACGCATCAGCCGATTCAGTGCATGGATATCCATGTATGCTGCAACACCAATCAGTTCATCTACTAGCCCAGCTACAGGAACGGTGCGGGTAGGTCTTTCCCCTTCTAATACTTCCACCGTCAGCACATCGCCGGGTGTAACGCCGAGAATTTCCGCTAGTTTTGTCGTCAGTACGACCCCATTCGGCGGCAAATAGACTGTATGCAGTTTCCGATCCACCAAGCGCCGTAGTTCCCCTC
The DNA here is from genome assembly GCA_051861145.1 of Nostocaceae cyanobacterium. Taxonomy (GTDB): domain Bacteria; phylum Cyanobacteriota; class Cyanobacteriia; order Cyanobacteriales; family Nostocaceae; genus JBHYDF01. Next base: position 3,561 of record JBHYDF010000096.1, on the reverse strand, counting down.
CAGGTTCCAGCCCTGTCAGGCCAATTCGGTAGGTGCGATGTTCAAATCGTAACTTTGCTGCGACGTTGCGGAATGGTTCGGCACGTAAAACACCAGGTAGATGGGTAATTTCATAACGCACGCGAGAGGGACGCGGTTCGTTAAAGACAATCGTCACGTCCTCACGCTGGACATTGCGAAATTGCACATCAATCATGTGTTGCATGGCATCAGTAGTGTAGCGACCGACAACCAACATGCCTACAGCAAGGGCAATTCCTATGGTAGATAAGATAGCCTGGACTGGCTTACGCTCTAGATTTCGCAGTATCATTCTACCTACGGGTGAGAGAAGATACTGAAATCCCATCCTTTCGATGATGGTAGGGCGAAAGTGGGCGGGTGGTTCTGGACGCATGGCTTCGGCGGGAGGTAGGGAAATCGCCTTTTGCACAGCCATGAAAGCACCAATAACCGCAGCACCACCACTAATCAAAATTGCACCCATCACTGAACCGATACCTACTTCATAGCGGAGTACGGGAAATGAGAAAAATCGGGCGTAGTTGTGTGTAACCGCAGAACCAAACCAAAGTCCAAGGGCGGTTCCTAAGGCTGCACCGATGAAGACAATTGCTAACACAAACTTCAGATAGTGCCAGCCAATGTTCAAGTTACTATAGCCAAAAGCTTTTAGCACGGCGATTTGGTCGCGTTGGGTGGCGATGAGGCGAGACAGGAGGATGTGCAGCAAAAATGCGGCGATACCAAGAAAAATTGAGGGTACTATGGTTGCAGTTCCTTGCAGTTGGGTAATTTCTTCGGATAAAAAGCGGTTAGAAAGCTGGTCTTTGCGTTCGTAAGCACCAAATCCGCTATACCTTTCTAGAAGTTGATCGAGACGGAAAATCACATCTGCTTCAATTGCTCCCCGCATCAGTGTCAGGGTAACATCATTAAACGCCCCATCCATATTAAAGGCTGTTCCTAAAGCCTCGCGTCCCATCCAAAAAACGCCGAAGCGTTGATTATCTGGGAAAATATCGCCGGTTCCCTGGATGGCGTACACATATTCTGGTGAAAGCGCTATTCCTACAATCTGCAACTTTTGCCAGCGTCCATTGATGATTGCACCGATGCGATCGCCTAAATCTAATCTATGCGCTTTAGCAAAGTTTTCACTAATTAATACCTCATCATCTCTATCTGGCTGGATGTAGCGCCCCCGACGGATAAAAAGGTCGTTGAGTATGGGCATTTGTCGTTCTGGTATCGATATTAACCGTCCAGTGGCTGGCTCACCCCGTCCGGGAATATCGAGGCTGACATCTGCTATCACTCGTGTTTGCACCTGCGCCACTCCGGAAATTTCCTCTATTTGCGGCTTTAGGGATTCTGGGGCGCGTTTGAGTTGGGCGAAGACCTGGGCAAAGTGGTATTGTTCGTAGTAGGTAGTTTGGGAAAGTTTGAGGGATTCGTAAGCACTCAGCATGGAGACAAAGCTAGCAATTCCGCAGGCGACAACGAGGGCTATGGCTATCATTTGACCGCGCATATGCCAAAGGTCACGTAGGAGTTTTTTATCAGTGGCTCTCATGGTAGTTGCCGCCTCATCAATCCCTGAGCGGGATTGCTTACCTTTATATAGAGATTAGGCAAGAAAGTTGAGGAAGTTGTGAGAGTTTGGGAAGATAAGGGCGATATCGCATCTGGAAAACCCCCTCTACTGCAAACCTCTTTCCACAATTTCTCGAATTTTTCTGACGAATTCGGCGGGAGTCTGGATATTTAATCCACTCTGGGCGGCGACTTCGGGAGTAAAATCTTTAGTGTTCAAGCTTAATAAACGGTCAACTTTTGCCAACACAGCAGCAGCTAGAATTGGCGCATCTTTGGCTTCAATAACCCCTGTCCATCCAATTGATTCTGCCAAGGGTGGGTTTGGTTGAATTTCGGGGTTGATAGCTGCCAATAATTGTGTGAAAATTGGCAAAGCAGCAGGTAATTTTTTACTGAGGTTGCGTTGGCATTCTTCCAGAACTTGCTCGGATACAACTAACTGGAAAAGACCAATCTCAGCCATAGTTAACACAGCACGGCTAGCTCCTGTACGCGAAGCTGCTCCAGCAATCAGAACGCTAGAGTCGGCAAAAACTTTACGCATTTTGCTGCCGTTCTTGCCAGATTGCCTCGCGTTCTGTTTCTAGCCCCTCTAGCAAATCGCTGAGGTCTAAACCTACATTTTCCATAAGGGCTGCGATTTTGTCTGCGAGTTGAGGAACTTGGGGTTGTTTGGGAGTGAGCAAGACTAAATCGCCAATTTGCAGAAGTATCAGCGTATCACCTTCAGTTAAGCTGAGGTAATCCTGTACGGCTTGCGGGATAATAATTTGCCCTTCTTTTTGTAGGCGAATAGGGAAGGCTCTCATCTCAACATTAGTATTTTCTGATGTAGAAGTCACAAAGTTCAAACCTTTCAAAAGGAGTGTATTTGACTATTTTAAGAAAATTGGGTGGGCGATCGCTTTTGGTGGTTGATGTTGGATGGGGGCGATCGCTCTTATCTTATCAGTAATGCCAGCAACTAAGACCACCCAGAAGTTTTTTATCAGTGGCTCTCATGGTAATTCTCGCTCTTTCAAGTCCTCAAAGAATGCACGACCTGCACGCTGTAGCGCCACCAGTTCAAGATACACACCGGCTGAACTTCGAGCATCAAGGTAAGAAAACTCTCCCAACCCTGGGAAACTGCCCTTAGCTTGCTCAGAGATCCCAGAACTCTGCAATTTCTCTACCGCAACATTAATATCATCACGAGTCTCTCCAACGATGCATCCTAAGTGATGCAGGTAGAAGCAATACTCATCATCTTTCCACATTGTTTTGTAGAACGAAAAATCACCGCTCAGAGGCTGGATTAATTCGATGCAGGTATCACCGCACATAGCAAGTCCAACTTTTGCCGAATACGGCGCAGCTTTACCACCAACAATTGCATCTGCAATCTCAACTTTGTCCAGAACTTCAAAGTATGGGTTTTCAAATGAGCCTTGTAGTGCCTCAAGAGCTTTCTCGAAATCATTGGTCACATAGCCAAGTTGAAAGAAGCCAGCCAGGATTTCATGGCTCTTTTTGATTGCGCGTGCATGTTCAAACATCTATCGCCTCCATCAATAAGTGTGAATGTATGGCAATGAGTCAAGTTCTAACTTAGCACTGACCGCCAGCAGATAATTTCTAAATTGCTGACTATACCGATAACTTCAAAATTACTCAGCCTGGAACACCGACCGATAATTTTAAAACCATTGCCCTAACCGGTATCTTTGCGGATGTGCCTGCGATCGCGCTATAAACTTGCTCTTGCACTACTATCCCAACTAAACTAAACTAAGTCTATAGACTTAGTTTTTAAGCTCATGGAAAGCGTAAATATACATCAAGCTAAAACAAATCTTTCACGGCTTTTGTCGCGAGTGGAACTTGGAGAAGAAATCGTTATTTCAAACCGAGGCATTCCAATCGCAAAGCTAGTACTCTGTCACACAAACTTTGCCGGGTGAGACAGTCGGGTATAAACGT
>JBHYDF010000095.1:9093-29495 GCA_051861145.1 Nostocaceae cyanobacterium | reverse complement strand
AACGATTTTGGGTAATAAATATGATTAATTAAAAACTTTTCAGACATCCTCTTAGTCATTAGTCATTAGTCATTAGTCATTAGTCATTGGATTTTTTCCCATCCCAAGCGCTCAAGCGCCCAAGCGCCCACCAACCACCAACATTTTATTCAAATGTAATATTTTTTACTGATTTTTTCTTTTATTTTTTTAATAATGGGTAAAGAATTTTTGTGATCATAATCACCAATTAGCCACCAAGTCGTCACTGCTACACAGTGATTGTCGTAGTTTGATTTCCCTATGACTAGGTTGCAAAATACACAAGCTGTCTAGTTTAAAATCAAAATAGCGAATTACAAACCCCACATTTGAAATACATTAGATTTCTTTCAAAATTGACTTTTGCAAGAAATGGGAAAAGATTGAAGGTGAAAGAGAACTTGAGGTTTTCCCCTTGAACGCTAGTTACTTCAATGGAGGCTTCGGGGTATTGACCAAGTGGGGTTGGACGCAAAGACTGCCAAGGGTACACTAGTGCAAAGTGGCAAAAGTAACTTATCAGCGAATAAAATGTCAAAAGCAATAGAGCATAATTTTTTTGACTTTTAAATGCGTGAATGTGTGACTTCCATCTTACGACACTAGCTCTCTTTTACCCCAACTTCTATAAGCAGACTTTTTAACTAGTACAACAATTTATGCCGCTGACATGTTAAGAAATCTCCGTAAAAAACCTGATTTAACATTTGCAATTATTGCTCATACTGGAACTTATAGACAAGAAATTTAGTAGCAATATTACCAATGTTCTAAAAATAGATAACAATACTGGTGTGTCGTATTAAAAACAGGCTAGCACCGCTCCCGAGTAAGTCATGCATTCAAAAGTCAAAAGTCAAAAAGCTTATGAAATAAGCTTTTTGGTGATTTTGAATGTTAGTTTTATTTCCGCGCCCGTTGTACTAGTCTTTCCAAAGATAAATAAAGCTTGTAAAAATGCAGACTAGTATGCAGTCAAGTATTAAACTGGATTTAAAAAGCTAACACTGTTTAACTGAACTATAAAATTGGAGTGCCTTTGTGAATCAATGGACATCCAAGTATACAGGCTCTACCGAAGAATTTGTGAGTGGGTCAAATCCGCTGAACAAAGTTAATAATACAGGGTTAAATCATGCGGTAGTATTGCCGAATACAAAGGATTATTGCTTGGCCTTATCTCAAAAAGACCTGAACATTGATGAGTCAGAATCTTTGTCTTCTTGGCATAAATCTTGTATTAATTTTGGTTACGATTTCCTGGAGTCTCAAACCCTACCAGACAAAAGGTCGAAAGTGAATGGTTTAGATTCAGATGCGCCGAAAGTTTTAGTAGTTGATGACCATGCTGCTAGTCGCATGACTGCTGTAGCGCTGTTGGCAATGGAAGGCTACGAAGTAATTGAGGCAGATAGTGGTTCTACTGCTGTGGAATTGGTACCGATAAAACAACCGGATTTAATTTTATTAGATGTGATGATGCCGGGGATGGATGGGTTTGAAGTTTGCCAGTTACTCAAGCAGGATGAACATACGCGGCTGATACCCATAATTTTTGTGACGGCGTTAAATGACAGGCGATCGCGCATTCGTGGTATTGAAGCCGGTGCAGATGATTTTTTAAGCAAACCCTTTGACCGAGTTGAATTGGCAGCACGTGTCAAATCTTTGGTTAGGCAAAAGCGCCTAAATGAAGATTTAGACCACGCCGAACAAGTCTTATTTTCTATCGCTAGAGCAATTGAAAGTCGTGATCCGAATACTGGCGACCATTGCGAACGTTTGGTTAATTTGGGAAAGGCTTTTGGTGAATATTTAAATCTCTCACGCAACCAAATTCGGGATTTAATGTGGGGTGGTTATCTCCACGATATCGGTAAAGTGGGTATTCCTGACGCCGTGCTACTCAAAAAAGGAAGCTTTACCCCCGAAGAGTGGGAAATTATGAAACAGCATGTTTTAATTGGCGAAAGAATTTGCCAGCCATTACGCAGTATGCGCGGTGTAATTCCTATTATCCGCCACCACCACGAGCGCTGGGATGGTTCCGGCTATCCCGATGCACTCAAAGGTAACAATATTCCTTATCTGGCACAAGTATTTCAGATAATTGATATTTACGACGCCCTAACCAGCGAAAGACCTTACAAAAAAGCTTTTACCCCAGATGAAGCACTCACTGTAATGGAGGAAGAAACCGCTAAGGGTTGGCGTAACCCCCAACTCATGCAACAGTTTGTAGAATTTATTCGTGCTAACAAACAATCACAGGAGTTGTAAGTTAGTTACATTTCGGCGTTAAATGGTTAGCTGGTATGATTTGAGCCTATATCTCAAATTACCAAGTACTTTTATCGCAACTTACTTAGCCGATAGCTAATTATGGTAGTCGTAGCAATTCTAGCGGCAGGACGCGGCACACGAATGAAATCCAACCTTCCCAAGGTTTTACATTCTTTGGGCGGGCGATCGATAGTCGAGAGAGTAATAGAAAGTGTCCAACCGCTTTCGCCCTCACGCCAAATGTTAATTGTGGGGTATCAGGCTGAAGAAGTGAAAACCGCTATGCTGTCTATTCCTGATTTGGAGTTTGTTGAACAAACTGTACAACTGGGGACAGGTCACGCAATCCAGCAATTACTTCCCTATTTAGAAGGATACACGGGGGATGTGCTGGTGTTAAATGGTGATGTGCCACTATTACGCACCGAAACCCTGAAAAATCTTCTGCAAACCCACAAAGAAAAACAAAACGCCGCCACTATCCTCACAGCACATTTGCCTAACCCCAAAGGCTACGGGCGCGTTTTTTGTAATGGTGAAAATATTGTTCAACAAATCGTTGAAGAAAAAGATTGCACTCCTAACCAAAGACAAAATTCTCGTATCAATGCGGGAGTTTATTGTTTCCGTTGGCAGGATTTAGCAAAGGTTTTGCCGCATTTACAATCAAACAATTCCCAGAAAGAATACTACCTCACCGATGCCGTTACTCAAGTTACACCTGTAATGGCGGTGGATGTGGAGGATTATCAAGAAATTATGGGCATTAACGATCGCCTGCAATTAGCCTCCGCCTACGACATTTTACAAAGACGCATCAAAGAAAAATGGATGATGGCGGGTGTCACCCTCATCGACCCCACCAGCATCACTATTGATGACACCGTAGAATTACAGTCAGATGTGATTATAGAGCCACAATCTCACTTGCGTGGAAATACGGAAATTAAAACCGGTTGCCGCATCGGCCCTGGAAGTTTAATCGAAAACAGCCAAATTGGCGAAAATGTGACGGTGATGTATTCTGTGATTACAGATAGCATCGTCCAAGCAGGAAGTCGGATTGGTCCCTATGCCCATCTGCGTGGTCATGCGGAAGTTTCTGCCAATTGCCGCATCGGTAATTTTGTCGAATTAAAAAATACGAAGTTGGGCGAAAAAACAAATGTATCCCATTTGTCTTATTTAGGTGATGCCACAGTCGGTACTCGCGTCAATATTGGCGCAGGGACAATTACCGCTAACTATGATGGTGTTAATAAAAACCGTACTATCATTGGCGATCGCACTGGCACTGGTTCAAATAGCGTTTTAGTCGCACCAATAACCCTTGGAAATGACGTTTACGTGGCAGCAGGTTCTACAGTTACAGAAGATGTCCCCGATGATTGCTTAGTAGTTGCCCGGGAACGGCAAGTGGTAAAACCAGGTTGGGTGTCAAAAAAACGTTCAGCCCAAAGCCAACAACCTAAAAATAAACCACAGATGGACAGTAAATAAAAGTTTTTCCTCTGTCTTCCCCCCTCTTGAGGGGGGAATGAGGGGGGTGGACACAAATGATTTATCTGTGTCTATCTGTGTTCATCTGTGGTCGTAAATACCCTAAAATCTGATTTTTGCAATAAGTCTAGTGACATATTGGGGTTTTTTTGTTAAGACCGTGCTTGGTCATTAGTCATTGGTTAATAGTTAATGGTTAATAGTTAATAGCCATTAACCATGAACCATTAACCATGAACCATTAACCATTAATTAAGACAAAAAGCCTACTTCTGTACCAAGAGGAAGTTCCAACGTATCACCAATCTTTTCACCATCGTGAAAGGCTGCAAGTAAGACTTGGCTGGTTTTACCCCAAGCGATCGCTCCAGTGGCATCTAGAGCGATCGCGCCAAAATCCCGCTTGTTATCGTCTGCTTCCTTAAAGGAACGCTTCATTGCATCTATCAAAGACATACCATCAGTGACGCGCACCACAATCCGTGCTGCTAAACACTCATCGATGATATCTTCCCCAATTCCAGTACAGCTAACTGCTGCATCTTTGGTAGCATAATTACCAGCAGGCATGGCAGAATCACTGACACGTCCAATTCGCTCAAAGCCTTTACCACCTGTGGAAGTGCCAACAGCTAGCATTCCGCCCGTATCTAAAGCTACTACGCCAATCGTACCGCGTCGGGCACTGCTGCTTTCCACCAATTCTGGTTCTGCAACCACTCCAGCCATTGTGTGCCGAAAATTTTCCTTGCGTTCTTGAATCCATTCTTGCAAACGCAAGTCAGTTAAAGCATTGTAGCTGGGAATTTGCAATTCCCGCGCCAATTCAGCCGCACCGTAATCAGACAGTACACGGTCAGGAGAGGATTGTAAAGCTTGCGCCAAGTCAATCGGATTTTTCACCCGTGAGACATTAATCACACCACTAAAGCTTTGGGTTGTGCTATCCATTAGAGAAGCACTCATACGGATTTGCCCATCAGATTGGAGTACCGAACCAGTACCCGCATTAAAGCGGGGGTCATCTTCCAACATTTGACAACCCAGTACAACTGCTTCCTTAGCACTAGCTCCGGAAAGTAGAAGAGAATACACTTCATCAATCACTTTATAAAGCGATTTGCGTACTATCTCTACTCCACCTTTGCCGTGTAGAGAACTACCAGCACCCCCATGAATAATTAATTTCGGTTGCACCTGTAATATCATCTCCCCCTTGATTAAGTTTTGAATTTAAGTACTTCTACAATTCATTGCTTTCATTTTTCGCCTCAGAGCGGCGACGACGGCAACGTTCCGAGCAGTATTTCACCTCGTCCCAGCAATCTTCCCATTTCTTGCGCCAAGTAAACGGGCGTTGACACACCGGACAAATTTTTGTTGGTAAGTCAGATTTAGAACGGGCACGTCCCATATTATTACCGTGCAGGTTGGAATTCTATTCCACTAGAGGTGGAAGTCAAATATTATATCTAGTTTGCTACAACGAAAGTGTTATTTTAGCTCATAAATGTGGGGTTTGCCCCCTCATCAGCTATTTCAAATTCGTTTAGCAAAATAAAAAATTAGATAAATAATGACAAGTATTTTAACATCTTTCTGTATAGTAATTTACTTGACAAAAAAATCTAATTGTGAATATTAAACTGCTAGCGATCGCATCCAATCTTGGTATATAGTCAAACCCAAACCTAGAAAAGCGTTGGAAATATCGCAAGCGTTATTATTAAAACCTGTTACCAAGTGAAGTGGTGATTGTACTTAATAACAGGTTTGTTCCAATTCCATTCAAAGCGTAAAAAATACTCAATCTGCTACTTGTATATACCGACTGTGCAGGTTACTTATTCAATGGTAACTTCTGACACGCGTCAATTTTAAAGAACCTTCTTTGTTGGTCAAAGGAATCTACTGCCCCTAGTTTGCACCCTATTGGTTTGCTGATTGCAATTTGAAAGAAAGTTTTTGATCCGTTATCTGGATTGCCGTCAGTTGGATCGATACGACGGAGTACCTGACCTGTTTGCGGATCAATCTCAGCAATAAAACCTAGTTGTCCACCACCTTGTACATCGCCGCCACCTACCCAAAGGTCGCCGTCCCGGTCAAAGACAAGTCCACTGGCGCTTAAGACTTGGGCAACAAACTTACCGTCATTGTCAAAATTGAGAGGTACTCCAGTCTGAATTGCGCGCTCGATGTCCTTTCGCTCAAAGCGCCGAATCTCTCCTGTGCGCTTCTGATTCGGATCGCTACCGATTCCGGTATAAACATCGCCGCGACGGTCAACCCCTACCCCACCCGAAGCACCGGGAATGTTATCAATGACAGTTTGAACTTTCCTAGTTTTCAGGTCAAGGCGTAGAACTGCTGAACGTTGAAAACTCGCTTCACCCCGATTAATAAAAAGTTCTCGTGGTTCCCCGAACTGAGCAGCAGCATGGAAGGGAATGTTTGCTACTTGCTGTGCCTGACCGCCTGTTTTTGGTAAGACGAAGATGCTGCCGTTAAAAGGCTCCGTCGGAAACTTAGAACCACCTGCTCCTGTACCAAGGACAAAGAAACTTCCAGCCAAACCAGTAACTACAAAGGCAGGGTCACTACCACCACGAAACTCAGACGGTAGGTTTCCCAGAAGGTTGAAGTTCGAGCTGTTCTCTTGTTGTTGAATTTTCACCTCAGTACCTGTGAAAACAACCAATCTGCCATAAGGAATAAAGTCAAATGCTGTATTAAAGGAACCCTGTTCCGGAGGGGGTAGGGTGACATTTTGTGCCTGAGCTTGAGAGGCTCCTAAGACTATAGACACCAAAATAGTACCTACTAAGCCGTGCTTTCTAATGTATCTTGTGAGTTTCATTTGCTACTCCAACTGATACTTTTAGGTTTCACTAAATAAAGTCAAATTTAGTGAGTTAATTCTTTATACTGCAAAATGCGATCGCACTGTGACAGTACCCTCAAGGGTAATTTTTTACAGCCCTAGATAATTGTAAGGTAGTTAAAAACGCTTGATCTGCTCTTGTATTTAAAGGAGAATTCTATGGCAATCAATCCACAACAGGAACTGATTAATAAAACAGCTCTAAATGTTAGCAGCTAAAGGTAAGAGCAAACGACTGACTACCCTAGCATCTGGTAATTGATAGAAATGTAATTCTCCACCTAGTTGATGCATGAGTTTCTGACAAATCAGCAGATGCAAACCTGGTAGTTGTTCGAGAGTAGAAGGAGCAAGCATATCCTTTGGTGCATCTTGATGTAGCTCTGTCAATAACTGTGGTTCAATGCTGCCATTGTCTGTAATGGAAACTTCCAATAAGCGCTCATCTATACGGCGACACCAGATATCAATTCTGCCCCCAGGTGTGGAACGTTGACAAGCTGCAACTAACAACTCATGCACAATTAATTCAATCTTGACGATATCACCAGCGATCGCCAACGCAGAGTGAGGCAAAAGAGAATAGTTTTTTTCTGATTCTTCACCTTGCTCTTGTCCCAAACCATGCACACCAACCCATAGCTTTTGTTGTTTGAGTAAATTATCAACCCGTTCGAGCGATCGCTTCAGCAAACTAGCAATGGGTATACTTTCCAAACTCATCTGCAAATGCCACAATTCCAGTTTTAACAATGCAGTCATCGAAGCGGTAGTATTATCTAACTGTCGCAACAGTTGCTGATAACGCATATGAGTAAGTTCATTGGCAGGAATACCCAAATCTTGCATTTGACCGAGTAGCTGAGTTACCGTTTTTTGGATGTCTTCCAAACGACGATGTTTGTACCAATTGAGTTGTCTGAGTTCCTCGGTTCTAAACTCAAGCAATTGGGTAATTTGCAACCATCGCCGCGACCAAGCCAGTTGACAGACTAAAGTTTCTGTAGCACTGAGACTATCTTCTGACCACTGACGTTCATGACTATCTGCAATTATCACCACACCTGTAGGTTGATAATCAATAGTAGTACGTAACGCCATGACCAAAATTTGACCTATACCAGTGCCATTCAACCAATTTCTACTTGTAGGGGGTAAATTATCTACCATTAAAGGCAATAGACCATCTGTAAGCAACGCCCACTGAATTAAAGCTTCAGATTGAATTGGCACAAGTGTATCGGTAACAATATCAAATTCAGCATTAGCGATGACTCCAGGTATAATTTCTGCTAAACGCTCTCCCGGTTTCCAAGATAGCAGTAGGGCTAGTGGGCAGTTAAGAACAGAAGCAATTTGTTCCAAAGCCGTGCATTCTAGCTGCTGTAAAGGTTGGGTTTTGGCACTTTGAGATTCTTCCAGAATGCGGAGGCAACGCTGAAAACTATGTAATATTTTTTGCTGTTGTTCAGTTTGGTGTTGCAACTGCCATTGGCGGATAATTACACCAATTTGTTGAGCAACAACCTGCACTAATTCCTTTTCCAGAGAAGTCCAACAGCGTTCAGTTTCAGTGGTAATGACTAACAAAGCTCTTGGTGTATTACCAGGAGTGCAGTTACCAATCAAAAGCGATCGCACACCATTGGCAATTAAAGAGGGACGCCAGTTAAAAAACCGCAAATCTTCCTCTAAATCTTCAATAGCCACACCCTCATTAGGACGCTGCAAAAGCTGCGCATCCACATCTTTAAGAGCATCAAGGGTAACAACCAAAGAGCCGCGATTATGCAACTGGCTTTGGTAAAAAATTTGATAATTATTCTGGTCGGGGTCGTAATGCAACAATAAAAAACGTGTAGCTGATAACTGTTGCAAAACTCTCGCCGCACAATTATCTAAAACTTCTTGAACATCAGAATTACTATAAATGCCTCGAGCGACTTGACCAGTTAAATTAGCTTCTTCTTTAATTTTTTGAATGTTAATTTCCGTCTCTTCCAGAGGAGAAACTAAAGAAATTAAGCCAGCAGCACCCTTAACGAAATTTTTTTCTGCTTCCGCCCAGATTCGTGCTTGTTTACCTTCCACAGCCAGAAAGCCTAGTAAATCCTTCTGCCAAATAATGGGAGCCACCAGTAAACTTCGTACCTTCAGGCGTTGCAATAGCTTCACCGTGAAATTACTTTGTAAGGAACTGCGCCCTTCTCCGATCCAAACGATTTCATTCACCGACAAAGCATAATAAAAATCGCTCAATTCATGTACAGTAATTTTCGCTTCCGCTTCCTGACGGTTGCACAGAAAACTTGAATTGACATTTTTGTTAGTAAGCCGCCGCCAAAAGTAACGCCCTTCTCGTTCAAACCAGTAAATATGAGTACGGGTAGGCAAAATAAATTGATGGGTTGCTTCCACAACAGCCTCTAGCCTTTGCTCGAGGTTTTTGAGGGTTTGTAAATTTTCCAGTAATCGTAATAAAGGCTCATCTAGACGCTTGGTTTGCTTGTGTTGCAAATCCATCTCCAGTTCATAAAGCGCCGCCCCCAACTCACCTACAACCATCATCAACCTTGCTCGGGCTTCTCCACCCAACAAATAACCCCAACGTAGAGAACCAAGTAATATCAAACCCAAACAGCGGTCTTTATAGCGAATTGGTAAAATAATCGTTCCCTGAATGTCGAATTTTAGTGCTAATTGCTGCCATTCCATAGCCCGATTTTCAGCTCGCAAATCAGCAACACCCAAGGGACGCTGTTCAATTACTACTTGCTCTAGTAAATCCCCAGGGCTGAGAACCACTCTTTGTTTTAAATAACTGGTGTCACTACCGGGAATAATGCCGCCTTTGCCAAACAAGATATGATTGAGGCGATCGTAAAGAGCAATCCAAATTAAGTTGTATTCAAACTGCTCTTGCAAATAAGAAATTGTGGTTGCAATCAGAGCATCAACATCATCCTCTTCCCTGAGACTCTGGAGAACACGTCCCAAGGAAAGAATTTGTTGTTCGGCGGCTGTAGGTTTTTGTGGCTGCCCCATCTGATTATTAATCAACATCGCTTGTTAATATATTTAAGATGCCCAAAATCGTAGCCAAAGTAATATGGCTATTGGTTTAGTTAATAGTTAATGGTTAATGGTTAATGGTTAATGGTTAAGAATCATGAACTATTAACTATGAACCATGAACCATGAACAACTAACCAAGGACTATTGACTAATGACTAATGACTAAATTGGATATTTATCAAGTTATATTTCGTCCTGTTTTATTCGATTTGCTCAAAGTAGATCCAGAGAGGCTGCACTCCTCAACTATTCGGAGTTTAAGCTGGCTGGCAAACACTTATGAACGCCCACCGGCTAGCTGGATAACTAGACGCCTACAACAATCGTTGTGTTTCTCTGATCACCGTCTCCAACAAAAACTGTTTGGGCTAAACTTCCCCAACCCTGTAGGCTTAGCAGCCGGGTTTGACAAGGATGGGGTTGCTACTGACATTTGGTCGAGTTTTGGTTTTGGCTTTGCAGAAGTGGGAACTGTAACTTTTCATGCCCAACCTGGAAACCCCCGCCCCCGCTTATTTCGCCTGCCATTGGACAATGCCGCCCTTAACCGCATGGGTTTTAATAATAGCGGTGCAGCAGCAATGGCAGCGCGGTTAGCAGAGCGCAAGCAGCAACTCACCCCGACAATACCTATAGGTATAAATCTGGGCAAATCTAAGGTAACACCCCTAGAAGAAGCTGCACAGGATTATCTGAATAGTTTTCGCTTACTGAAGGATTTGGGAGACTACTTTGTGGTTAATGTGTCTTCTCCCAATACACCAGGATTGCGATCGCTCCAAGATGCAACCATGCTTAGTTCTATCTTGGCAACCTTACAACAAGAAAATTATGCACAAAAACCTATTTTTGTCAAGATAGCACCGGATTTGGAATGGGAAGCGATCGCAGATATTATTTCACTGGTAAAAAGTTACCAATTGGCGGGGATTATAGCTACTAACACCACCATTCGCCGTGATGGACTGAAAACACAGGCGATCGCCCAAACAGGCAAATCGCCGCAGGAAGAAGCTGGTGGGATTAGTGGTGCGCCGGTACGCGATCGCTCCACAGAAGTAATCAGGTTTATTAGTGGGCAAACTCAAGGACAAATGCCGATAATTGGTGTTGGAGGCATTTTTACCCCAGAAGACGCTTGGGAAAAAATAACTGCTGGTGCTTGCCTCGTACAAGTTTACACAGGCTGGATTTACTCTGGCCCGATGATGGTACGGCGCATTCTTGAGGGTTTGCTAACTAAGTTAGAACAAACTGGATTAAATTCCATCTCCGAAGCAGTGGGAAAAGAGGGGCTAGGGGCTAGGGACTAGGGGCTAGGGGCTAGCTAGGGGCTAGTAGGAAGGTAAAAATGCTAATGACTAATGACTAATGACTAATGACTAATGACTAATCCCTAGCCTTTTTCTTCCAGAGGGAAAAACTCTTTGGTTCTTGGAGAATATGTCCAAGCAATGCCATCTGGATCTTTGCTGCGACTCCATTCAGGAAAGTCTGGATCGTCTCGTCGTTTGTATACCGTACTAGAATAAACATTGAGCCGTTTTGCAAGTTCAGATTGAATCAGAGAGCCAAAAACCAACTGCTTTTCCAGTGGTTTTTTAACTACTTCTTCCTGAATTGCGTGATCAGACAGTGATTCAGTTTCCGGTTCTTCCTGTTCTGGTTTGGGGGGTGGCGGTGCTAACAGAGGTTCGACAACTTTAGCAACTGTTTGAGAAGGAAGTTCTTTTACAGGTTCACTACTATCAAGAAGACTGCCAAGAGTGCTAGCAGTGATAAAGTAATAAACCTTGCCCCCATCCTCAGAATTGACGATACTACCACCAAATTCTGCTGCTTTTGTATCCAGGTAGCGTTTTGCCCTATCCCCAGAAAAATTGCCCTTAATTGCCAAATCCATCGGCGTGATTCTGCCTTGGCTTTCCCTAATCAACTGATTGAACATCGGATTTACTCGCAGACACCACCTTTGCCATTGATAGCGCTGCCAAATATTGAAACTCAAGATTACCAGGATTACCGCCAGCCAAATTCGCCAGGTGGCAACCAGGAAAATAATTAAAAACGAGATTGGCAAAAGTAGAACCAGATAACCTTTGCCGTAGCTTTCTATTGATTTTTCACTCATGCCCATTTTTGCCAAGTGACTCTTAGGGAAATAATATTATCTTGGCAAACATTTGGACAATTATTTGTAGCTTTTGTTTGTTTGCCTAAGTTTTCCCTGGCAAAACCCTTGCAGGTAAAGGGCTATACCAACGAATATCCCTCACTCTAGGCACAAAATTGAGGAAAAAGCTTTTGCCTGGGAAAATTACCCCAAATTCTCGCACCCGCTCTCTAGCGCTCCTCTTTGCTTATATCAATTCACTTTTTTGACGAAGTTAAATTTTAGCATCTATTATTTATTAATTTTTGTTAACAGAACATGAGAATAATAACACTCTCTTTGCTGCTATTTATATCCTAAGATTTTCTCTGTCTACCTATTTAGCTAGACGTGGTTTATTCAAGAGTTAGGCTAACTTGAATATTGAGAGATTGTTGATTATATTTATGTCAATTTAATACAAGATTTTGCAGATATCTAAGATTAGATATTTTGCGATTCTTAGCTTGAAAATTTATTTCAAGGCTGATTGTAACTGGTGCAAAATCGAAGTAAGTAGGTCGGTGTAAATAATTAAAGGTATGTAGTAAGCGCTGTCTTCGCTAAAGCGCTTACTACAAGCTAATTTCCAAGCTTTACTTTTCTTTACATCGTTTGATTTTTTCTCGCCTACTTACTTATTAACCCCTTTCGATTTATATATTGTACAAGTCGCAATCAACATTAATATGTAGGTGAAACTATGCCCTACATCCCTTAATAATCTGGATTTAAGCTTGGAATAATTACTGCAAAATATGTTCATAAAATTGACCAGCACAGGTTAATAACATTCATATTTTTTGGATATGCCTGCAAATGTAAACAAGTAAAAAATATTAATCATAAAATCACAAAATCTTCGGTAAATAAAAAATGACGTTGAAAGAACCAGTTATTAATCATAAACAGAATACTTCCTTTGTTATTCTGATTGCAGGTGCTGCGGCACTGGGTGGTTTTTTATTTGGTTTTGATACCGCTGTCATCAACGGAGCAGTTTCAGCTTTGAGTAAAGCGTTTAATGCTAATAGTGTGATGACGGGCTTTGCGGTATCCTGTGCATTGTTGGGGTCTGCCTTGGGAGCTTTTGTAGCTGGAGCGATCGCAGACAGGCAAGGTCGCCCGAAAACAATGATAATCGCCTCAATTTGCTTTACCCTGAGTGCGATTGGTTCAGGAATTGCCTTTACCATTTGGGATTTCATCTTTTGGCGCGTGTTAGGTGGAATTGCTGTGGGGATGGCGAGTGTAATTGCACCAGCCTACATTGCAGAAGTTGCACCAGCTAACTTACGTGGAAGACTTGGTTCACTACAACAACTAGCGATTGTAGTAGGTATTTTTATCGCCCTACTTAGCGACTACTTTATTGCATTGGGTGCAGGGGGTTCCGCAGCGGCACCATTTTGGTTTGAAATTCCGGCGTGGCGTTGGATGTTCTGGACAGAAATTCCTCCGGCGGTTCTTTACGGGGTAGCAGCATTGAAAATTCCTGAGTCACCGCGATACTTAGTAGCGCAGGGACGATATCAAGATGCAGCAAATGTTCTCGAAAAAGTTGTGGGGGGTAACGTTCGAGCAAAAGTTGAAGATATTCGTCGAACTGTGCTAACAGAACGTAAGCCAAAATTCTCCGACCTTTTAAGTCGTAGTGGCGGACTGCTACCGATAGTCTGGATCGGCATGGGGTTATCTATCCTGCAACAATTCGTGGGTATTAACGTTATTTTTTACTACAGCAGTGTGTTGTGGCAATCAGTGGGATTTTCGGAAAGGAATTCGCTGCTAATTACAGTGATTACCGGAGTAGTCAATATTGTTACCACATTAATTGCGATCGCCTTTGTTGATAAATTTGGTCGTAAGCCACTTCTGATTCTCGGTTCAATCGGCATGACCATTACTCTGGGAACTTTAACCGTTGTATTTGGAAATGCTGCGATTGATCCAGCTACAGGAAATCCTACATTACCAGGTACATCAGGAATAATTGCACTTATAGCAGCGAATTTGTATGTTGTCTCCTTTGGATTTTCCTGGGGACCAATAGTTTGGGTACTGCTAGGAGAAATATTTAATAATAAAATTCGCGCTGCTGCTCTCTCTCTAGCTGCGGCGGTGCAGTGGGTTGCCAACTTTATTGTTTCTACCACATTTCCGCCCTTACTTAAATACTTTGGTTTAGGTTCTGCCTACGGTTTGTATACAATTGCGTCAGCGATTTCTATATTTTTTGTCGCCTTTTTGGTGAGGGAAACGAAGGGAAAAGAATTAGAGGAAATGTAAATCTTTGCTTTGGAGATTCGCAGCCAGACAAGGGGGACTGTGATAAAGATTTCCCCCCCTTTTTAAGGGGGGACTCGGGGCCCCCTCTGGGGATAGGGGGGAGAGGGGGGATCTTACAGTTTGAAAACACGCCCTAGTCTGAATTTAAAACATCAGGTACTTTCTGTTACCATCTCAGCAACGGTGATAATTTTTTCATCACGGTTAAGCTGAAGAACACTTTCACCGATGCTATTTCTATCCAAGCTTGGTACTGTGTCCACTTTTAAACGTACGACTCGCTGATGATTGGTTATTAACGCCACTTCAGATCCTGGCTTTGCCATCACCATACCCGCTAAGTTGTCAGTTTTACTAGCAAATTTAAAGGTTTGAGTACCAATTTCACCCCGGTTCGTTAGTCGCACACTCTTGATTGGGAAGCGTTTGGCGTAACCTAGTTGCGTTACTAGCAATAAGTTTTCCTCTTTGCTGAAGGTAACACAACCAACCATTTCCTCTTGCACGCGCAGGCGTAAAGCTTGTAAACCCATCGCAGTACGACCCATTACGGGTAACTGTTCGTCATTGACTGCAAACCGCAGCAATCGTCCACCGGAACTTGCTAAAATGACTTGTTCACCAGCAGTTGTAAACTGGGTCAATAACAATTCATCACCATCTTTGAGCTTCAAAATCGTAATTCCGCGACGTGTCAGGTTGGTAAATTCCGTCATGGATAGGCGTTTTATTCTTCCCTGCTTGGTCAGCAAAATCATATCCGCAGTTTCTGGATTTTCGGGAACTACAAAGCGGCTGACAACTCCTTCTGATGCTTCTTGAGCTGTGTTGGTTAACAAAGTTATCAACGGTGTTCCCCGTGGCGATCGCCCTGTTGTCGGCGGTATGTCTCCTACTTTGACTGGGTAAACTTTACCACTGTTAGTTAATACCAATAAGTCTTTTTCGGTGTCTGTTAATGTGGTTTGGATGACAAAATCGTTATCAGACAAACCGTTATCATTTTTTGGCTTTTTACCTGAAGGTTGATAACGACGCACATACCCGCGCTGGCTTAATTCCAAAACCACTTCTTCTGGAGGCGCTTCCAATTTTGGATTTGGGATTTGGGATTTTGGATTGTCTTGTTCGTCCCCTTGTCTGTTTGTCTCCCTTCCTTGTCTCCTTGTCTGTTCAAAAGTTGCAGCCACTATTCTAGTACGGCGCTCGTCACTATATTTGCGCTTCTGGCTACGCAAGTCTTTTTTCAGCGCTTTCAGTAATTCCCGTCGGTCACTAAGTAATTTTTGCAACGTAGCAATTTGTTCTTGCAACTGCTCGTATTCTTGCTGTAAATTCTGCTGTTCTAAGCTGGTGAGGCGTCGCAGCGGCATAGCTAAAATCGCATCTGCTTGCACTTCACTTAAATCTAAGCGATTTTGCAAGTTAATTTTTGCCGTACTACCATCGGCAGCTTGCCGTAATATCTCGATCACCTCATCAAGGTAACATAAAGCTTTTAACAAGCCTTCTACTATATGCAGGCGATTTTCTGCTTTACCCAGTTCGTAACTGTAGCGGCGTGAAAGTGTTTGTTCCCGGAATCTCAGGAACTCTTGCAACAGTTGGCGTAAGGAAAGTTGGCGCGGTTGTCCATCTACCAAAGCCAGAAGAATCACCCCAAAGTTTGTTTGCAAGGCGCTGAGGTGATAAAGATGCCCAAGAACTTCATGAGGATTAGTATCGCGCTTGAGTTCAATTACAACGCGCATACCATCGCGATCGCTCTCATCTCGAATATCCGCAATTCCCTGCAAGCGACCCTGATTTACCAATTCGGCAACTTTCTCAATCCAACCTGCCTTATTCACTTGAAAAGGCAATTCTGTTACTACAATTGCCGTCCGCCGCTTGCTTCCCTTATTACCAACAACTTCCTCTATCTGAGCAATTCCCCGCAAAACAATACCACCTTTGCCGGTGGTGTATGCTTCGCGAATTCCCGTATCACCAACAATTTCCCCACCCGTAGGAAAATCAGGCCCTGGAATTAACTCAAATAACTTTTCATCCGTCAAGTCGGGGTTGTCGATTAAAGCAATCAATCCGTCTACCACTTCCCCCAAATTGTGCGGCGGAATATTTGTTGCCATTCCGACGGCAATACCAGCACAACCATTTAGCAACAAAAACGGTAACTGCGCTGGTAAGACAGTTGGTTCTTGCTGGGAATTATCGAAGTTGCCGATAAATTCTACGGTTTCATCGCCAATTTCCGCCAGCATTCCTTCGTGACTAATGGGTGCGAGGCGCGTTTCCGTGTAGCGCATCGCCGCTGGTGGATCATTATCCACACTACCGAAATTGCCATGTCCTGCCAGTAAGGGATAACGACTGGAAAAATCCTGCACCAATCTCACCAAAGCATCATAAACCGCTTGGTCGCCATGAGGGTGATATTTACCCAGCACATCTCCCACAACACGGGCGCATTTTCGATAAGGGCGATCGGGTGTAAGACCAAGTTCATGCATAGCGTATAAAATCCGCCTATGCACCGGCTTTAAACCATCACGTACATCAGGCAGCGCCCGCCCGACAATTACACTCATGGCATATTCCAGGTAAGACCGTTGCATTTCAGTATGCAAGGCTGTGGTGATGACCTGTCCCGTAGAGAGAAGGTTTAATTGTTTCGCCATGAGTTTTTCCCTAAAGTTTCACTACAGAAAATTCGCCGTTATTGAACACTACAGCAACCACAGCATAACGGATGAATGCCTTTCATTTACAAAAACTTGATAGTCATTGCCTATAAAGCAGTAGTATTATCCAAAGATGTCGGGGATACACATTGAAATTTTGGATTAACCCTCCCTTGCATTGCAGAGCCTTGGAGATTTCAAATTTTAGATTGGTGAAAAGGAATTTACTATACATATGGATAGGCATAACACCCGATTTTATAATCCAAAATCCAAAATCCAACATCTAAAATTCTTTGTTATCCCCTCACTCCTACAAGTCAAATTCTCATGAAAACAGTTTTGATTGTCGAAGACGATCTGATTAATGCCCGCGTTTTTTCCAAAATTTTGACCAAACGCGGCGGCTTGGAAGTAATACATACTGAAAATGTGGAAGAGGTAATGAAAATTGCCCAATCGAAAGAAGCAGACATTATTTTGATGGATGTTTCTCTTGCACGAAGTGTTTACCAAGGTAAATCCGTTGATGGTATCAAAATTACACAAATGTTAAAATCCGATCCGCAAACTGCTTCCTTGCCGATTATTCTCGTGACAGCACACGCTATGGAGGGCGATCGCGAGAGTTTTCTGAAGCAAAGCGGTGCTGATGGCTACATCTCAAAACCTGTAGTTGACCATCAGCAATTTGTTGACCAGATTATGGCATTGCTACCCAAAGATTAACGGTTATTTTACCGTTATTGCTAGCAACGGTCGCCCATCAAGTATGTTGGGCTACCGTTTTTGCTGTTAATTAATATATATGTACTATTAGATAGCACAATTGAGCAAGTGGTGACAGGAGATGGGCATTGGGCATTGGGAATTGGGCATTGGGCATTGGGAATTGGGAATTAGGAATTGGGCATTGGGAATTGGGCATTGGGCATTGGGAATTGGGCATTGGGCATTGGGAATTATTGATGTTTTACCCATGTTATTGTTTTTTTTACCGATGCCCATTGCCCGATGCCCAATGCCCAATGCCCGATGCCCAATGCCCGATGCCCTATTGAGTACGCTGTAATCCAGGGGCTGATTGATTTTCCCCTCTTTGCTGGAGGGCTGCTTGGATACGAGGTAATTGTAGGAATTTTTGAGTATCGCCCAGCAGGCGTTGACCCCAAAGATTTTCTTTGAGAAAATCTAAATCGGCATAGCGATTATCGATGCGAAGTGCTGTTTCGCCCATTGCCAGAGCTTGTTGCTGGTCTCCTTTGTTATATAAAGCTACTGCTAGAGCCAATAAAGGCTCTGCGGCTTGCTTATCAATTATCACAGCTTCTCGCCACTGCTTAATCGCTCCTTCAATGTCACCCTGTTCGTATTTGATTAAGCCAATGTTGTTAATTGCCGGCCAGAATTTTTTATCTTGAGAAACTGCTTTATTGTATTGAGCGATCGCGTCTGGCATCCTATTGATCATATAATAAGCATTACCCAAATCAAACAATCCCTCTGGGTCGTTGGGTTTCAACTTCAAACCCTCTTGAAAGTACCCAATAGCAACTGGGTACTTTTTCTGCTGAAAGTGAGCCGATCCCAAAGCGAATAACACATCGCCATTTTTGGGATTAAGAGATTGTGCCTTTTTGAAAGCGGAAATCGCAGAATCTATCTGTTTGCTTTGCAAATGCAAGCCACCCAAGAGAAACCAAACTTTATCGCTCTTGGGAGCTAGTTGAACTGCCAGCCGCGCTCTCGGCATCGCCATTTCGTACTGTTGAAACTGTGCTAGTTGCGCCGCCTCTTGTGCCAAACCCAACCCTTGTTGCTCTAGCTTGGCTGTATCAAGTTGTAATGTATGGGGAACTAATGCCTGTGCATGGGCAGCTTTGGGCATACTCCACAAACTACAGACTACTAGAAGGGAAATCAAACTAATTCGTTTAGGCACGCTACCGCCTCTTTGCCACAAATCAAACAATCTTTCAGATAGCTTAAACGATTTGCGCTCTTGGTGAAAGAAAAATTTTATAGTCATTGGTTAATAGTCATTGGTTAATAGTCATTAGTCAATGGTCATTAGTCATTAGTCATTAGTCAAGAGTCATTAGTCATTGGTCATAATTCTTGACTATGGACTATAGGCTATACACCATAAACTATCAACTATTGACTCTTGATTATGGATTTTTGATTCTTGACTAATGACTAATGACTAATGACTAATGACTCTTGACTAATGTCTCTTGACTCAAAATTATCTAGCAGTGGCAGGAAAGAATTAGCTAATAGGGCTGTTTGAGTGCGATAAGCCTTTATGCTTAAGGGCTTCGCCCTATCGCGTAAATTTAAACGAGTAAGAATACTTGTCATATGATTTTTCACAGTTCTCTCACTAATATGGAGAGATTCGGCGATTTCTCGGTTACTAGCGCCAGCCGCGATTAAACGCAAAACTTCTCTTTCTCTACGGGTAAGTTGAGTAAACCCCGGTGGAGGAGTTAAAGATTTTGGGTTTGGGGGTTGTGCTAAGGGTGTCATGACTTTCTCAAATAACCCTGGCCCTAACTGAGTATGCCCTTGATTAACTGAACGAATGGCATTTGCTAATGGTTCTAGAGGTGTATCTTTTAACAAATAACCCCTAGCGCCAAAACGCATTGCTTGAGAGACATATTCATCATCATCAAAAGTAGTTAAAATTAATACTTTCACATTACAGAACTGTTGGCAAATTACCTGAGTAGCCGCTACACCATCGCAAAAAGATTTGTTGGAAGAGGCGAAAGAAGAAAATAGACAGCCACAAGCTGTGTTTGCATCTTTAAATCTATCCTCAGACCAAAAGGAGAAAATTCAGGAAATCATGGAGTCCCAAAAAGAAGAAATTTCTAATATTCTCACAGATGAACAAAAGGATTTACTGCGCCAACGTATGCAACAAATGCCATTACAATAACAGCCTGGTAGTCAGCAATCACGATTTTAATTTCTGGGAGTTGTAAACACATATTTTGCACCTTTAAGTATAATCCGCTAAACAATAGATAAAGCATGATAAATATTACCAGCTTAAAACTTGTTTAATCAGTCCTCTTAGAGAGGAATGCGTGCTATAAGACTGGGACTTATAGTCCCAGGCGGATCTAAACGAAGGCGAAAATTATGTAAATACGTAGTGATTTTTGTGATGTGATGTTTTTCAGGTGCAAGATGTAAATAAAGGATAAAATGGCTCTTTTGTTAGTACACGCAAATCTGTATCAAATTTTCAATGGCAGTTAGGATGCTACAGTTGGACAACATTTAAAGTTTAGGCTACCAAACTATGCAGCGTTCCTTGGTAGCTTTTCCTGCTATATGGAAAAGGAAAAATGAAAATTGATACATCAAATTCTGTAGAAACTTTTGTGCTGTCTTTGCGTTCTAACGACAGCTTATGCTGTGGTAACGACAGCTTATGCTGTAGTAACGACAGCTTATGCTGTAGTAACGACAGCTTATGCTGTAGTAACGACAGCTT
>JBHYDF010000095.1:0-8993 GCA_051861145.1 Nostocaceae cyanobacterium | reverse complement strand
ATGCTGTGGTAACGACAGCTTATGCTGTGGTAACGACAGCTTGTGCATCCTAGTCACAAGTCATGAGCTTACATCTTGCATCTGGTAAAACACACGTCACAATAATTACAGATTGTTGAACTTTGTTCTCGTCCGCCTGGGACTTAAAGTCCCAGGCTTATAGCAGAAGTCCATTAAAATGGACTAAAACCAGAGCTAGGTTTTGAGTAATTTTAGTCACTATTGAATATAAATATTAGTGGTTTACTAGTACTTCCTTCGTCAACTGTCTCACCTTAAATCCTTATTTTTGTCAACAGCAAAGTCACCCAGTTAGGTGAAGCCAGACGCGATCGCTCACCGTTAACATGAAACAAGAATAAGTATTTTTAAGCAATTTGTACTTTTTCCTAACTACAAATATTCGTCTACAACTTATCCAAGCAAAATTGTCCCCTGGTGCTACCAGGTTCACCTTACCCAATCAAAGCAATCTTTAAAAGGCTGCTATTATGACTACGCATTTAGAAATTCCCATAATTGGCAAAGTTAAGCATCCCTTTCGCTGGCTAATGGGGCTGGTGGCAGCAGGTGTTGTAGTTGCAGGTGGAGCTACAACTTATACACTTGTAAATCGGGGGGCAAGCAGAGAAGATATTGCAGCACTGACTGTCCCAGTGGAAGAAAGAAACATTACCCTACGTATTACCGCTAGTGGTAGAGTGGTGCCAGTTGAAAACGTGAATATTAGCCCGAAAGAACCCGGAATTGTGTCAGAGTTAAGGGTTGAACAGGGCGATCGCGTTCAACAAGGGCAAGTTATTGCTGTAATGGATAGTGCGAATGTGCAAGCGCAAATCCTCGAAAGCCGCGCTAGCCTTGAGCAAGCTAAAGCTCAACTCGCTGAGGCTCAAGCTGGAAGTCGTCCCCAGGAAATCGCCCAAGCTAAAGCGCGTTTGGCACAAGCCGAAGCTCAGTTAGCACAGGCGCGTGCTGGAAATCGTTCGCAAGAGATTCAACAAGCTCAAGCTCAGGTAGATGAAGCTAAAGCACAGGCGAATTTGACGCAGGCACGAGTCACGCGTTACCAAGAGTTAGCACGTCAGGGCGCAATTTCCAAAGATCAACTAGATCAGTACATTAGTGAAGACAGAAGGGCACAAGCTGCTTTAGAACAAGCTCAACGCCGATTATCACTACAGCAAAGTGGCGCTCGTTCTGAAGAAATAGCACAACGGGAAGCAGCTGTAGCAGAAGCACGGGCAGCATTACAACTAGCGCAAAGTGGTACTCGTCCCGAGGTAATTGCTCAACGCAAAGCGGCTGTGGCTGCTGCTGAAGCACAGTTAAAAGCAGCACAAATTAAGTTACAAGATACCCAAATCCGCGCTCCTTTTACAGGAATTGTGACACAAAAGTATGCCAATAATGGCGCGTATGTGGCACCAACTACTTCTGCTTCTTCCAATCAATCTGCTACTTCTAGTTCAATTGTCGCCTTAGCAAAGGATTTAGAAGTGCTAGCGCAAGTTCCAGAAGCTGATATTGGCAGAATCAAAGAAGGACAGCAAGTAGAAATTAGAGCTGATGCTTATCCCGATGAAGTATTTAAAGGTAATGTGCGCTTAATTGCTCCGGAAGCTGTGAAGGAAGAAGGCGTAACATTATTTGAAGTGCGAGTAGCGATAGATACTGGTGATGATAAATTGCGTTCTGGCTTAAACCTTGATTTAACCTTCTTGGGCGACAAAGTTAACGATGCATTACTAGTACCAACGGTGGCGATTGTTACCGAAAAAGGACAAGAAGGTGTACTAGTGCCCGATGCCAAAAATCAACCCCTATTTCGCCCTGTAACAGTTGGAGCGCAAGTTCAAGATCAAACCCAAGTATTGGAAGGAGTTAAAGAAGGCGATCGCATTTTCCTTAATCCACCCAAAGACTACAAAATTCAAAAAGCGCAAGAACAACAGCAGCAACAATGAACTTCCTAGAAAGTATGCAAATGGCAGGTAAAACCCTGCTATCAAATAAATTACGCAGTGCCCTAACTATGTTGGGTATAGTCATTGGTAATGCTTCAGTGATTGCCATGATTGGTATTGGTGAAGGAGGTCAAAAATTTGTCAATCAGCAATTGGAATCTCTCGGACCAAACGTGCTATTTGTGATACCGGGTAATCGTGAAACTCAGCGTATTTCTACTGATGCACCGAAAACTTTAGTGTTGGCAGATGCGGAAGCAATTGCTACTCAAGTACCAACAGTAGTGGGAGTAGCGCCGGAGTTGAACCGAAGACAGGTTGTTACTTACCGTAACCGTAACACCAACGTCAACATCATTGGCACAACTCCCAGTTTCCCGACGGTGCGAGAGTTTGAAACTACCCAAGGGCGGTTTTTCACAGAAATAGACATGAAGCGCAACAATCAAGTTGCGGTACTGGGTGATGACTTGGCAGAAAGACTATTTGGTAATCGTAACCCTGTCGGTCAACAGTTGCGAATAAAAGATAGTAGCTTTCGAGTCATTGGTGTGCTAGAAGGTAAAGGCTCAAGCTTGGGAGCTAATTACGACGAAGCAGCATTGATACCTTTAACAACAGCAGCAAACCGACTTGTGGGACGTAATTCTCCCTATGGTATCGCCTTAGATTACATTGTTGCTTCAGCTAGAGATTCTGACAGTGTAGACGCGGCAGAGTTTCAAATAACTAATTTGTTGCGTCAGCGACACGACATTATTGATGAGGATGACTTTACAATTCAGACTCAGAAAGATGCTTTGCAAACAGTCGGGCAAATCACGGGTGCATTGACAATAATGCTAGCTGCGATCGCGGCTATTTCTCTGATTGTCGGTGGTATTGGCATCATGAATATTATGCTTGTTTCCGTCACCGAGCGGACTCAAGAAATTGGACTGCGTAAAGCAGTAGGCGCAACTGAGCAAGATATCCTGTCACAGTTCATAATTGAAGCAGTGATTCTCTCAGCCGCAGGTGGCTTAGTTGGTACTGCCATTGGTGTCAGTGGTGTGATATTGGTAGCAGCCTTGACGCCTTTAGATGCAGGAATTTCGGCTGTAGCAATTACCCTTGCAGTTGGGGTTTCTGGCGGTATAGGTTTATTCTTTGGAGTTGTTCCCGCACGTCGCGCCGCTAAACTCGATCCAATTGTGGCGTTAAGAAGTGCGTAAGAAAGTTAGGAGTTCAGATAAAAGGCTCACGCAGAGGCGCAAAGCCGCAGAGAAAGGGTATGTCTATGAGTTAAAGAGTTTTTGATAAAAAGTTTTGAAAATGGATGAAAATATGGAATATATGGAAAGTTCACCAACCCCTAACTCCTCACTCCTAACTCCTAACTCCTCACTCCTAACTCCTAACTCTTCTTCAGAAATCATTCGCCTAGAAAACATTTTTAAAGTTTACGGTAGTGGTGAGACGGAGGTGCGAGCGCTTAATGATGTTAGTTTAGTTATAGAAGAGGGTGAATATTGTTCGATTATGGGGCCATCTGGTTCTGGTAAATCTACAGCTATGAATATCATTGGCTGTTTGGATCGCCCCACATCTGGACATTATTATTTAGATAATATTGATGTGGCACAGATGGAAGATAGCGAATTAGCGCACATTCGCAATAAAAAACTAGGGTTTGTGTTTCAGCAATTCCATCTTTTACCCCAGTTAACGGCACTGGAAAATGTGATGTTACCAATGGTGTATGGTGGTGTCAAAGCTGGGGAAAGACGCGATCGCGCTACGGAAGCACTCAAGCGAGTAGGTTTGGAAAATCGCCTTAACAATAAACCAACTCAACTTTCAGGGGGACAGCAACAACGGGTAGCGATCGCTCGTGCCATTGTTAATCGTCCCGTGTTACTGTTAGCGGATGAACCTACTGGTGCGCTAGATTCGCGTACTACGCAAGAAGTATTAGATATATTTGGCGAACTTAATGCTAGTGGTATCACGGTAGTAATGGTAACTCACGAGCCAGATGTTGCCCGTAAAACCCAGCGCATAGTTTGGTTTCGTGATGGGCAAGTGGTACACTCTCACATGACTCCATCTGATTTGAGTCACATGGCAATATCTTAAATAGGCTTGTAGTAAGCGCTGTCTTCGCTAAAGCGCCTACTACAAGCCAAATTTAGAGGCTTTTTAGGAGCTTTTACCATAATGGTGACTTACAAACGTGATCTCGAAAATGTTGACTGGGAGGAGATGAAAGCAACGCTCAGTCAAGATAAATTTGACAATGGTAGAAGCCCTGAACAGCTAAAAGCATCCTTTGCCAACAGTTATGCCACTTGTATCGCTTATGTAGGCGATCGCATTATTGGCACAGTTCGTGTTTTATCTGATGGAATTTGTAATGCTTACATAGTCGATGTTTGGACATTCACACCTTATCGACATCAAGGAATTGCCAGTACGATGATGCGAATTCTTTTGGGCGAATTACAAGGACAGCACGTCTGTTTATTCACAGATGATGCTATCCAATTTTACAAAAAACTGGGATTTATTGAAAAAGAAACTTGCATGGAGCAGGTAATAGGTAAATGGTTAGTAAATAAATGAAAAAACCGGGTTTTTAAAGATAAATCACCCAAAAACCCGGTCTTACATAACAATACTTCACCAACTTATAAAACGCTTATATTACAGCAAATTTCATTTGTTTGAACCACAATTTTTTGTAGGGGCGGGTTTTGTTTCAATCTTTCAATAAAGCCGAGAGGATGTCTGCTAAACCCGCCCCTACAATATCGTGTAGCCTATTTACATGAAAATGGCTGTAAATTCAAAAAGACTCTGCGTTCCTCTGCGTTTACTCTGCGCGACGGCAGTCGCTACAACGGGGGGAACCCCCGCAACGCGCTGCCTCCCCTCTGCGTTTAAAAACGCTACAATTTTGGCAAAGATATTGATTTTAAAGACTTGGAGTTTTCCCAGTTTCCGCCTGCGTTTCAATAGGCTTAACATCGCTGTAACCCATTTCACCTACAACAGTCCGCAACACAGACATTTGCTCTTCAAATTCCAGTTTTTCTATTTGTGAAAGCAGATTCTTAATTGCGTCCGAGGAATTGTAGTCATCAGGCATATCAACTACTTTATCCCCCATCTCTTCCGCCCAAGCATACCAAACGAATAGTTGGTTATTTTCTTTAATTGCACCATAAGCACGGGAATATTCTGTATCTTGGCAGTTGACAATCTCCCGCATAATGTTTAATTGCTGTTCATCAGACAATTCATAATAGTCTCTCAACAGCTTCGGTGCTAATTCTGGTTCTGCTGCTGGGGGTGCAGCGGGAGTGATAGAATCTCCCATTTTTTCGTAAACAAAATACAGCCAAGCTAGTTTGGCATCAGTATCTAAGCCGTTAAAAGCATTTACCGCTTTTTGAGTTTCTTCGGTTAAGGCTTGAGGCGTAGATTTATTGTAGCTACTAGTCATAATTTATTTCCCAGCCTGTTTTACAGTTCAAATTTAAGGCTTAACAAAGTTTAAGAATCTAATGCGCCCTCCTAGAGAAAGAGCTTAGTAAATTGGAAAACAATGCTGATATCTATCTTTTAATAGAGGTGATAAATCTATCTACAGATATCAAGGTGACAGAGGTTTATTTTGATAAAATCACGGCAGAAATAGAAAAAACAGCGGAGGGGTTAATCATGTCTGAAGAAATTAAGCCAAATGCTTCTGAAGCTCCTACAGAAGATGCAAAATTAGCAGCTGAAAGAATGGCTAGTGGTGAAGAGAAAGCGCCAAGTGTTGATATGGAAGCAGATTATGAAGCTGCGCAAAAATTGAGTGTTAGTGATATTGATCGCACGGGTGAAGGTGAAAAAGCAGCAGAAGCTGCAACCGCACCTGAACATAAAATGGCTGAACCACAAGAAACGAAGATGGAAGAAAAGGCAACTGGTAATCCCGATGATTACAAAGAAATGGCGAAAGAAATTCGCGGTTCTCAGAGTTAAGAATCCATAGTGTAATAGTTTATAGTCTAATAGCACGCTTGTTAAGCGCGGAAATAAATTTCGCGCTCAAAGCTTAAACCCGTTCAAACGGGTTAAAACTTGTATATGAGTTCAGCGCGGAAATAAATTTCGCGCTCAAAGCTTAAACCCGTTCAAACGTGTTAAAACTTGTATATGAGTTCAGCGCGGAAATAAATTTCGCGCTCAAAGCTTAAACCCGTTCAAACGGGTTAAAATTTATATCTGAGTTAGCTAAAAGCTAACTTTAGCTTTTAGCCCGAAATTTATTTCCGGGCTAAAAATATCTTCATTTAGTGCAATTTGTTCATAGTCAAAATTTATAACTATTAACCATTGACTCTTGACTATTGACTATTGACTACTTCTAGCAGTTCGCTTGGATGGTGAATTAAACTATTTGGATTTTGCTTAGCTAATATTTCTGATGAATTAAATCCCCAAGTTACGGCAATCACTTTGATATTAGCTTTTTTCGATGCTTCTATATCTCTAGTTTCATCCCCAACATAAATCACTTCTTCAGATTTGATTTGCTTCTGTCTCAAGACATTATTAATAATGGTTGTTTTCCCAAAAATAGTCACTCCTGAATAGATAAATTCAAATAAATTATCTAAATCATTAATTTCCAAAAATTCTGTTACGTTTTCTTTAGAGTTAGATGTAATAATTCCTAGTCTATGTCCTTCAATCTTTAACACTGTCAGAGCTTCTTTAATTCCTGGAATAGGTTTTAATTCTGGAATTTTATCTTTTAATTCTCCTTTTACTTTTTTAACAAGAAAAGGTATTTTAAAGACAGAAATACCAGAGTACTTAATAATTTCTCTTGAAGTTAAATTTCTTAACAGAGCCAGTTCTTCTGAACTTATTTGTACATAACCAAACTCTTTGGCTAAACGGTTAGCAATACTTACAAGTGCATCTACTGTATCGGCAATTGTGCCATCAAAATCAAAAATAATAACTTTTTGAGTCATTCTTGTGCCTGCTGGAATGCGTTAAGATTAGCACGGGCATTCCGTCGTAACATTTCTGGCTTAATTCGCCGTAACGCCGATGCCGGAAATTGTTTATCCCATTCCTGATCTGAGATTTCCGCTAATTCTACCAGTTTGGGCGCAAGATTCCCAGGATAGGGTTGAAATTCTGCTACATCAGTTGTACGCGCAAAACGCTGATTCCAAGGACAAACATCTTGACAGATATCGCAACCAGCTACCCAGCCTTGCAAATTGGGTGTAATTGTCTCTGGCAATTTTTCATCCCGATTTTCAATCGTGTGATAGGCTATACAGCGATTTGCATCTACCACAAATGGTTGAGTAATTGCACCTGTGGGACAAGCTTGAATACAACGAGTACAAGAACCGCAGTGTTGTGTATGGGGAGTATCGCTAGTTAGTTCCAAATTTGTCAACACTTCTCCCAAAAACACCCACGAACCATATTCCCGCGTAATTACATTACCATTTTTGGCAATCCAACCGATTCCGGCTTGTTGTGCCCAGACTTTATCTTGCACTGGGCCTGTGTCTGCATAATAACGTGCTTGAATGCCTTCACCCAATTCTTGCAGCCATGAGGAAAAGGCTTTCAATTTTTTGTGCATGATTTTGTGATAGTCACGTCCCCATGCATAACGGGAAATTTTGCCATATTCCTTACCTTCGGGACGTTGATGCGGTGTGTAGTAATTTAGCGCAACACAAATGAGCGATCGCACTTCTGGCATTACCAACCGTATGTTCTCACGCTTTGGTGAAGTCATCCACTCCATGTCCGCGTGATAACCCAGTGCTATCCATGCTTGTAAACGC
The DNA here is from genome assembly GCA_051861145.1 of Nostocaceae cyanobacterium. GTDB lineage: Bacteria > Cyanobacteriota > Cyanobacteriia > Cyanobacteriales > Nostocaceae > JBHYDF01. The sequence goes on along the minus strand of JBHYDF010000095.1, from coordinate 1,174 downwards.
TTGGCCTGTGTAGCATCCACCCCATCTACAGCAGCTATCCCTACCTTATGAAACCCCAACTCTAGAGCCTTCTGTTTTACCTCGCTGCTGCGTGTTCCCGCAAATTGATTCATTTATCTTATGTAACATTCGCCAAAAGAGCGGCACTCCGATTATACATTCTTCAGTCAACACATACATTTGCTCTTTTTAGCCATACTATTTGTAAATTTTATTTGCTTTTTGTAAAGAAGTGATGCAAGATCATAAGCGAGGGCAAAAAAAACCTCTCAGTAATTCCCAGCGTATTCACACTAATCGACTGTGGTGCAAAATTATGACTTTCACAACAGATTCAGCACAAAGCCGTTTCTCTAACGCTTTCAACTACAGCACCCAGCCGGGTGACGCCGTATCATCCGCTATCACCGTGTTTCAGAGCCTAAGCGTGGATGACCAACTGGCGGTACTTTGGTATGCTTACACTGAAATGGGCCGTTCGATCACGCCAGCCGCTACAGGTGCAGCCCGTTTACAATTAGCCGAAGGTCTACTGAATCAAATCAAGCAAATGTCTCACGCAGAACAGTTACAGGTAATGCGTGACCTGGCTGCTAAGAGAAATACTCAGGCTTCCCGTTCCTATGGTATCCTGAGCGCTAATACCAAACTGGCTTTCTGGTATGAGTTATCTGAATTAATGGTAAAAGGTTTTGTAATTCCTATGCCTGCTGGTTATCAGCTTTCTCGTGATGGTGCGCAGGTATTGGAAGCACTCAAGCAATTAGATTTTGGTCAGCAAATCACCGTTTTGCGCAAAGTTGTAGTTGATATGGGTGTTGACCCCTTAGCTGACTAATAAGTTTGTTAATGGTTAATGGTTAATGGTTAATGGTTAATCGTTAATGGTTAATGGTTAATAGCCATGAACCATGAACTATTAACTATGAACCATGAACCATTAACTAATATCTATCAATAATTGCGATAAATTAAGTTTATTTATCCGACTAATTTATCTCTCTTGCTCCCGAATTTCCAACCCCATTATTGCTCTTTATATCTCCCTCAATAGAGGCGAAAAAATAAAGAGCATTTTTTTTGGCTAGTGGTTCATTGTTAATGGTTCATAGTTCATAGCCATTAACCATTAACAATTAACCATTAACCATTAACCATTAACCATTAACCATTA
>JBHYDF010000094.1:28527-29728 GCA_051861145.1 Nostocaceae cyanobacterium | reverse complement strand
AAATTTCCACACTTTAGCTTAAACCCATTAAAATGGGTTGAAATTCAAAAGCTAGTAGCTTAACGCTGATATTTTGCGTCTTTATAAGGAAGCCACTAAGACTTTGATTCAATAGTAACTAAAATTTATTTCTTGTTTTAGTCCATTAAAATGGACTTATGCTATGAGGCTGGGATTTAAATCCCAGCCGGACTGTGGGCTATTTTAATTCAGGAATAATTCGAGAAATGATTATTTCTGCATATTGTTTGGGCAAACTAAAATAGCTCAATTACCCAACCATATAATGAAAAGACAACAAGGTTTAAAAACATTCGCTTTTAGTTTGCTTGTTTTGACTTCTTTACTCACAGCTTGTAACAAATCTCAAGTATCGACTCCATCAACTTCTGCGATCGCTGCATCCACCAATACTTCCCCCTCAGAACAGAAATCTCAGGATGCAAGCAAAACTCGAAAAGAGACATTGCCAAAAAGTACTTCCAAAAAACAGGCACAAAAACCAGGTAAAATCATTGGAGGTGCTATCGATTGCGATAATGATGGAAAACAAAATGATTCACGTGTTGATTACAACGGTGATGGAATTCCCGATGAATGTGTGATTGGTAGTTCTTCTGAGCAAGAAAAAGTCTCGGAAATTACATCAGCAGGAGAAGAGGAAATTGAACCCGCAACTTCAGAAGCAATTTTCGACTCGCAAATTAAGTATCTTGAAGAAATGACTGAAGGTTGCGATGAAGCCACAAAAACCGAAGCAGGCGTGAACTACAATATTTGTACCATCAATGACAAACCGGTAAAAGCATCAGAAGCACTTTTGGAAGCGGGAGATGGTTTAGGTTTCTGGTTTGAAAATAACAAAGTTGTAGCAATACGATATTTCCACACAGGAGACATTCTTTTCTTCAATGATGGTAAATTGACTGTTAAATTTTCTGATGACAAGCAGGTACAAGATACCTTTACCGATGAAGAACGTCAACACGCCGAAGATTTAGCAAAAGATGGCTACCGCAAAATTTTCCAAGTTTTTGCTGTTGAGGCTAACTAAATAACCACTGCTTAAGCCTGTAGTCTGGCTATTTCTAATTGTTACTTAATAGCCGTTTTGATTCTTTGTCAGGTACAGCGTTTTGTAGGGGCACAGCATTGCTGTGCCCCTACCCATGTCCATATGTTCTCTATGAATGGCCTCATG
>JBHYDF010000094.1:0-28427 GCA_051861145.1 Nostocaceae cyanobacterium | reverse complement strand
TTGATAAACAACGTCAAGACGTTGGTCACAAATGTCTTGATGTTCTCTATGAATGGCCTCATGTTGATAAACAACGTCAAGACGTTGGTCACAAATGTCTTGATGTTCTCTATGAATGTCCTCATGTTCGTGACTTTTCATACCAATTTGAAAAATGATTCTAACATATTGATTTACATAACCCATACCCAGAGAGGGTTTCTCAATCCAAAATCTAAAATTCAAAATTCTGTTAGGGTATTAATTGTTTCATCATTACTACCACTGGCGAGTATTTTACAACGTTGAAAGCGCCCCACAAGCGGCGATAAGCGAAGCTTAACGCCTAAAGGCGTATCGCCACTCGCTACTCAGGAAAGAAACACTTATTTTCTTCTTCCCCACTCCCTCCCCAGGTTAAAACCTGGGGCTATCCCCACTCCCCACTCCCCGTGTTTCTTGAAAGCGAAAGCCCACTGGCTTTTAGCCGTGGGAGTGTCAAAAACCCATCAACCGCAAAAAATGCACCCTTCCTGACTGTTCCCCAGCCACAATTGTCACTCCACTCAGTGCCACAGCACAGCAATATATCGGACTGTCCCCTGTAAAAGTGGCAATTGCTTTCCTTGTTTCCACATCCCAAACTTTCAGCGTGTAGTCCTCTGAACCAGAAATCAGGCGTTTACCATCCGGCGTCACGGCGACTGCTAGTACCTCGCCACTATGACCAGTGAGGGTGTGTAGTTGTTTGCCTGTTTCCACATCCCAAACTTTCAGCGTGTTGTCATCTGAAGCAGAAATCAGGCGTTTACCATCCGGCGTGACGGCGACTGCATTTACCGAGTAACTATGACCAGTGAGGGTGTATAGTTGTTTGCCTGTTTCCATATCCCAAACTTTCAGCGTGTTGTCATCTGAAGCAGAAATCAGGCGTTTACCATCCGGCGTGACGGCGACTGCATTTACCGAGTAACTATGACCAGTGAGGGTGTATAGTTGTTTGCCTGTTTCCATATCCCAAACTTTCAGCGTCTCGTCATCTGAACCAGAAATCAGGCGTTTACCATCCGGCGTCACGGCGACTGCTAGTACCTCGCCACTATGACCAGTGAGGGTGTGTAGTTGTTTGCCTGTTTCCACATCCCAAACTTTCAGCGTCTCGTCATCTGAACCAGAAATCAGGCGTTTACCATCCGGCGTCACGGCGACTGCTAGTACCTCGCCACTATGACCAGTGAGGGTGTGTAGTTGTTTGCCTGTTTCCACATCCCAAACTTTCAGCGTGTTGTCATCTGAAGCAGAAATCAGGCGTTTACCATCCGGCGTCACGGCGACTGCTGTTACCGGGTCACTATGACCAATCAGAGTGCGTAGCAACTGCCCATCAGGGCGAGTTAAGCTAGCTGTGAGGGGACGCAACCAAGGCGCGTTTTGCCACTGCTTTGCTTGTGCTAAGATTGCCTGAATTTCTGGATTGGGAAAGTCCAGCAAGCGCCCTAATAATTGTCCTGCAAGTAGCGTTTTATCTTTTTCCAAAATATGCGCCGACAATCGCAATGCAGCTTGAATCAATTTTAGTGTCTCGGCTTTTTCCCCAAAAATTGAAACTGGTGGCTCGAAAGCTCGGTCATAATCTTCAATGAGTTCCTGTAATTTAATCTCAGGATGCAAAGCTTTGGCGGCGATAAAACCAAAATCCGTCAGCAACTCATACAGACGCTCAACCTGTTGAGACTGCGCCAGTAGTTGTGGTCTTGTCTGCAATCTATACAGTTGACTTCCCAGAGGTTGGCTATTTAAGGATTCAGCAAACTTACTCATTGCGATGTCAGAGGATGTTTGAAAAGTATTGTTTTAAACATACATAGCGTTTAGATCCCCCCAACCCCCCTTAAAAAGGGGGGCAAAAAGTCTTTCAAAGTCCCCTTTTTCAAAGAATTTAGAGCGTTTAGATCCCCCCCAACCCCCCTTAAAAAGGGGGGCAAAAAGTCTTTCAAAGTCCCCTTTTTCAAAGAATTTAGAGCGTTTAGATCCCCCCCAACCCCCCTTAAAAAGGGGGGCAAAAAGTCTTTCAAAGTCCCCTTTTTTAAGGGGGATTTAGGGGGATCTGCAAGAACTTTATGTGTTATGTGAAACTTTCCAAACATAATCTCATGGCTGCGTCATCATTGTAATAATTTCTTGAAAGGTTATTCCCGCCCGCTTCACAGTCTTCTCGTTGCGTAAAAAGTCGCGGAAACTACTATGATATAAACTATAAAATGTTTGCTGATATTTCTCTTCTTCTCGCAAAAATTGGCTCCACTCGTCGAGTACTTCTTGTACTCTCAGACCTAGTTCTTTCTCTTGTTGATCATTGGCGATGAGAATTTCTACTATCTCCTCAAAGGGAATCGGTTGGGGAGATTCCGACAAAATGTAGACAATTTTGATTTTAAATAGCGGTTTAGGTTGAGCATTCATCCCCATACGTTCCCAGTGCTTGTAATAGTAGTCTTGCAAGTCACTAGGCAAATCTTGAATTTTTACATCTGAGTATTTGCCCTTCTCAATATCATCAAATACATAGCGCAGGTACATGAAGTTTCTTTCACTTTTTTTCACCAGTGTTGAAACTAATTCCTCTTCTGTTGCACCTCGACTTTTGATCCACTCTGCTACCCTGTTGATGCGTTGGCGAATATATTCTTCTACGTCTTTTTCATTCTCTGCGGGGTACTGCATCAGGTCAAATAACTGCTTGTCCCTCACCTGCAACGGTAATTGGTCAGGGGGCAATGGTCGTTTTGTGACGATAAAATAAACTTTATCTGGTAAAACGCTGGGCAAATAAAGGACATTAGCCCCTGGACTTTGGCTAGTCAAATCAACTTCATCCAGTGCATCCACAGCAATTACCAATTTTTCACTCCTCTTAAGCTTTGCACTCACTTCATTCAGTAGCTTGGAGAGAAAGTTACTATTACAAGTGTTTTCTGGGCGAATTTCTTTGTCGTAATTTAGCTGATTGGTTTCAATTAGCTGAGTGCAGACACTTCTGAGAAATTGTTCAGCGCTAGTTATCCCTTCATTGCGCTGGTTGAAATAGACTATGCAATCATTGCGGCTAACAAATTCTGCCAGGATAGAACTTTTGCCCATGCCTGGATCGGCTTCAATGATAAAGTAACCTTTGGACTGCTTTTGGAAAAACTGGGAAATCTCCCGAAATACAAATACCCGCCCCACAAATCCATCAGTCTTATCCTTAATAATCCATTGAAAATCATCTGGTACTGGCAAACGCCGTTTTTGCATGGCTGCAACTTTCTCTAATGTCTGTTGTAGTTCTTCTAATCGCTTGACAATTTCTGTATTTTGTGAATTACTTTGCTTCAGAGCAGCAGTAATATTCCCCAGTAGCAACAACTGCATCGCGGCGAAAGCTTGACCCCCGTTGGCGGCGTCCTCCTTCAGCACCTCACGCAACGCGCTAGGAAACATCACGTACAGTCTCTCTGCTAAGTGATTCCGCAATTCGGGAATAGAGACGTTATGTAATTTACACAGCCAGTCAACGATGTCTTTCCAAGTTTCTAGATCCAGCACCCGTACTGCTTGAAATTCCTCAGCTTTGGTTGAAAAAAGTGCTGGCAACTGGCTTTCTTCAATCTCAACCGTAGTATCTAATTGCACATCTAATGGCGGCTCTGCCAGCGTAGATTTTGCTAATCGCTTGAGAATATCTTTGTGGAGTGGGTAATTATTTTGTTCAGCAACCGACTCAATTACCAAAGCGATCGCTTGCCATACTGCTTGAGATAATTCGCGATCGCTGAGAATATCTTCATTTTCACCCAGTCGTTTAGCCAAATCTCCTAGATCATTTGCCAAAATATTACCAGCTAGACTTGCTACCAAACCGCCGACAGCGCCTGAAACCAATGTCCCAGCAGTAATAACCGCGCCCATAGCCAGCAGTCGCGTCTTAGTCTGTCTCAAATTTGGCATAACAAAAAGAAAGTTAATTATATTGTGGCGAGGCTCACTCAAATAATAATGCCATAATAACCGTGTGGCGATCGGTCTTGGGAGCATCCCAATTTTGAGAAAATACTTATTAAAAAATCTTCCCAGTCCTCTTGTAGAGGACTTTAGCTTTCAGACAGGCACTTAAGTGCCTGGCTATTCTAAATTAATATTGTTGAAAATAAACCACAGATGGACACAGATGGACACAGATGATTTATCTGTGTCTATCTGTGTCCATCTGTGGTTATAATACATACCCTAAAACCGGATTTTTGTAATAAGTTTCATCTTTTCACGAGCATTAAAAGTGGCTAAGTTTCAACTGCACCTAATTTGCTCAAAGTAGGCACAACATACGAAAATTACTCTTTCCCTAACCCCTAACCCCTAGCCCCTAGCCCCTAGCCCCTAATTTTTACTCATTCATATTCCGATATGTAGCGACTGCTGAAGGCGAAATACGATTCAAATAGCGGAAAATCCAATATTTGAAAATAGTATCTAAAATTACTGGAAATGTAGCAATAAATAAGAAAATAAAATCGTGATTGGCTGGTAATCCCCAATGGCGCGATACACCTTCTAGAATTACTTCCCAACCATGAGGAGAGTGAAATCCGACAAAGATATCGGTGAACAAAATAATAATAAATGCTTTGGCACTGTCACTCAAACCATAGACAATATTATCGAAAAATTCTTTGAGTACAGCAATTTCTCTTTTGCTACTTAATAAAAGCCAGATAAAAGCTACAACCGAGAAGATATCAGCAAACACATTTTTGATTGCATTGGCGCTTTCATTGCGATATACTTCAGCAATTTCTACAGCCTTTTCTCTCACCTCTTCTTCTATCTTTTCTTCTGAAGGTGTAATATTGTGAATAAGATTTTGAAACTTAATTCTTTCTTCAAATCTTTGCAATTCTAATAGTGCTTCTTCTTCCATTTCATAGTTGATGAAAATTGCAACTTCTTCATGAGTTCTAAATTTCTCAACCACAGGTCCGACTATGAAAGCTTTTGATATCTGGTGAGTCAGAATTGGCACAATAATGAGCAATAATAAAAACCTGATAGATATTATGGTTCTTCTTTGAGCTTGGCGGAAATTTTGAACTACATTTTGCTCTGCTTTCGGATTTAATTCAACTTGCAAACGATTAATGGTATTAAAAATTGAACGAGGTAATACCCCTGTGGTATTAGTTTTACCCCGTGGTTGATCCCGTGGTGGATTCTCAAAGTTTCTTCTTAATGACTTTTGCTGTTGTTGTGGCGGAGGAACTGCTAGCGATTTTGCTGGTACAATTGCACCGTTGTTATCTATTGGTTCTTGGGGAGTTATTTCCTCTGCAAATGTATCAAATGTGGTATATTTTGCTGTTACTTCATCAATAAATCTCAGTTTCTCTAAAATTTCAGAAGGCTCAGGATGCTCTATAATTATTCGCTTCGTTACTTTTCGATTAGAATCGTTGAGGAAAAAACGACTGGCTTTAAACTCTGTCAGCCTCATCCTGACAATTCTTAATTGTTTTTTCAGGTCTAACTCAAAATAATCCATAACGCTGCTGCTATATAGCGCTGAGTCAGGGTCTATTTTGTTACCATTAAAATGTTCATCTTCTATAGCCTTAATTTGTAGAGCAGCCCTGTAAGCCTCTTCTAATGAACGCTCTGGTGTCCGCAAGTACCACTCGTAGGTCGCGAGTAAGAAAGAGTAAATTTTTTGACCTAAACCTGAATTATTCATCGCAGGCAATCATCCAGCCTTTTTGGTGATTTTTAACCTTAATTTAACGTACGTGGTATCTTAACAAATTCACAAGGTGACGGTTGTGCTTTCTCATTCTCTTTGGATTGTTGGTCCCAGTCGCAGTGGCAAAACTACTCGCTTAGTACAGCAGTTCGCTTCTTGGATGCAATATGAAAATTATCATATTGAATCATTTTATACTAAAAAAACAAGTCGAAAAAGTAACGAGAATACATCAAAATCTCTGTTTATTCAACAAACCGAGCCTTCAGTCCTAGTTTTAGCTGCCAATGACGATAATCGCCGCAATTTGGCAGATAAAATTGTTACTACAACCGCAGGAAAATATCCAATTCGTGGTAAAACTCCTTTAGGTTTTTTTCAGGATGAAATAATTTTATTTTGGCCTTTATTGATTCAATCGTTAAAGTTAAAGGCACAATTTCCGGTTAGACTACGCCCAGAAACTGAGCAAGAATTGGCGACAAAGTTGTGGCGTCCCCATTTGGATGAGGAGATTTTGCGCCGTGCTGGGATGAATGAATATCGCTTGGTACGTCGTATTCTGGATTTATTGCAGTTAGCGGCTTATAGTGGTACGCCAGCAGAAGATATTGGCAATATTTTAACAAGAGCCTTCACTCAGCAGGAGAACATTATAAATTTAGAACCGGAATTTTTGGCGTCTTTGCTGCTAGATTGGCGTAACTGGTGTATGGAGCGAGGACTACTTACCTATGGAATTATTACAGAACTTTATAGCCAGCATTTATTGACAAATCCACATTATCAGCAGCGGCTAGGAAAACGCTATCAGGCGATATTGGCGGACGATGTGCAAGATTACCCAGCCGTAGCGCGTCAGTTGTTTGAAATGCTATTAGATGGCGGTGCTGTAGGCGCGTTTAGCAATAACCCTGATGGGGTAGTGCGCTTGGGACTGGGAGCAGATCCTAATTATCTGGAAGGGTTAGCAGCACGTTGTCAGGTGGAAACTTTAACAGCGCCATCTGTGAATAGCCTTGCTGATACATTAGCAACGCCAATGATGGAATTACTCACAGAACCCATGGCATTATTGAGTTTACCAGAAACGGTGCAGTCAATTCAAACCACTTCCCGCGCCCAATTGTTGCGACAAACAGCAGAGGAGATAGTTAGAGCGATAAAACAAGGGCAAGTTGAACCACAACAAGTGGCAATAATTGCACCCGGTTTGGATGCGATCGCTCGCTATACCCTAACAGAAATTCTCACAAAACAAGGCATCGCAGTAGAACCACTCAACGACCAACGCCCTTTGATAGCTTCACCTGTTATCCGTGCCTTACTGACAGTATTAGCACTAGTTTATCCCGGCTTGGGACGCTTAGTGGATCGGGATGCAGTAGCAGAAATGTTGGTAGTACTGAGTAAAGGAGATAGTGATCGCAAGACAGTAGAAGAAAATAATACTTCCCCCTCCTCTCCCTCCCACATCGATCCAGTACGCGCTGGTTTGATAGCAGATTTTTGTTTTCAACCCCATCCGGATCGTCCGAATTTATTACCTGTGACAGTATTTGATCGTTGGGATCGCTTGGGATATGCAGCGACTACAGCTTATGGCGAGATATTGCAGTGGTTGGAAAAACAGCGATCGCAACAGGAACAACGTCTGATTCCCAGTCCTATTTCTCTGTTATATGCAGCAATTGAGAAATTTTTCGTCAATGACAGCAATCTCCCCTACGAACAACTAGCAGTATTGCGGGAATTACTGGAAACTGCCCAGCATTACTGGGAAATTGATACCAGATTGCGAAAGACCCCCCCTTCCGTCCCCCCCGTTTACGGGGGGGAAACAGGGGGGGTCAACCCACCGGAAAACACCATTGCTGAATTCATTCAACTACTGCGACGTGGCACTATTACCGCCAATCCCTACCCCGTACGCCCCATTGGTCCTTCCGCCAAAGCTGTAACCTTAGCTACCATCTTCCAATACCGTTCTAGTCGGCGTTCTCACCGGTGGCATTTTTGGCTAGATGCGGGTTCGCCATTGTGGGCGAAAGGTGGTGCGGCGACTTTATTTGGTGCGCCTTTTTTCCTGCAAGAAAGATTAGGTGAACCTTGGACAGCAGAAGATGAAAATATGGCGGAGGAGCAAAGATTAAGAAGGATTTTGGCAGATTTGCTTTCTCGTGTATCAGAGAGAGTATATTTGTGTCACAGTGAGTTAGCTGTGAACGGACAAGAGCAACTCGGCCCGTTGTTACCTTTGGTAAATGCTTGTGTATCGGTTGTAAATGAGCCTGTTCAAGTTCATTAGCTATATGCCCAATTTCCTACTCCCCACTCTCCACTCCCCACTCCCTATTCCCAACACACTCGATCGCAATCCGCAAAATATTTACAATATTAAGTAAGGTAAAGATAATTTTCATAAATTACAGTCAAAAACAATGGTGCTATTTGGATTTGGTAAAAAACTAACCCTGCCCACTCCTGAACAAGCTTTACCAGGAAGGGCAGAACCCATGCCATTAACCAACCGTCATTATGTGAATGGAAACCCACTCAAACCTCCTTTTCCAGAAGGTATGGAAATGGCGATATTTGGTATGGGCTGCTTTTGGGGCGCGGAACGTAAATTCTGGCAACTGCCGGGAGTTTACACTACCGCAGTTGGTTACGCTGCTGGCATAACCCCCAATCCCACCTATAAAGAAGTATGTAGCGGAATGACTGGGCACAATGAAGTAGTGCTTGTTGTCTATGACCCCAAGGTAATTAGTTACACCGACTTGCTCAAAACCTTCTGGGAAAACCACGACCCCACCCAAGGAATGCGCCAAGGTAATGACGTTGGCACTCAATACCGTTCGGGGATTTATGTCTATTCTGAGGAACAGAAAAAGCTATCAGAAGCATCAGAGGAGGCGTATCAAAAAGCTCTTAGCAGTGCAGGCTACGGAAAGATTACAACAGAAATTCTCGATGCGCCTGAATTTTACTACGCTGAAGACTACCATCAACAGTACCTAGCTAAAAACCCTGGTGGGTATTGCGGGTTAGGAGGAACAAACGTTACTTGTCCTGTGGGATTAGTGGAATCTTAATCAAAGTAACGGCGTTGCTGAATTCGAGTTTGAGTCTCACGCAAAGCCAAGCCAGCGCTGAAGGAGGGTTTCCCTCCGCAGGCGACTGGCGCGCAAAGCCGCCAAGAAAAATTACTTTGCGTCTTTGCGGACGGACACTTTCCAAGGGCGGGGGAAACCCCCGCACGGAAGTGTCCTCCTTTGCGTGAGCTTTTCTGCCAAAGTAACAATGTAAAAAGACTCCGGTGCAAAACCGAGGTCTTTTATAATTAATTTCGTTCCGTCATCTCAAAAAAGTCCGTGACTGCAACTCCCATATCCCCCAATTCCCAATCTAGCCAGTATCCTGATGCCCTAGGACGCTTCGGCCGCTTTGGTGGCAAGTACGTGCCAGAAACGCTGATGCCTGCGCTTGCAGAATTAGAGGCAGCATACCAGCAATACCGCGATGAATCAGGGTTTCAAGCCGAATTGCAACATTTGCTACGCGATTATGTGGGACGTCCCACTCCTCTGTATTTTGCCGATCGCCTCACTGCCCACTATGCTAGACCAGATGGTGCAGGTGCGCAAATTTATTTAAAGCGTGAGGATTTAAATCATACAGGCGCTCATAAAATTAATAACGCGATCGCTCAAGCTCTTTTGGCAAAACGCATGGGTAAACAGCGGATTATCGCTGAAACTGGTGCTGGACAACACGGAGTAGCAACGGCTACTGTTTGCGCTCGATTTGGTCTGCAATGTGTAATTTATATGGGCGTTCACGATATGGAACGCCAAGCGTTGAACGTGTTTAGAATGCGGTTGATGGGGGCAGAGGTGCGTCCGGTGGCGGCGGGAACGGGTACGCTGAAGGATGCTACATCTGAGGCGATTCGAGATTGGGTGACGAATGTAGAAACTACTCACTATATCTTGGGTTCAGTGGCGGGGCCTCATCCTTACCCGATGATGGTACGGGATTTTCATGCGGTGATTGGTCAAGAAACTCGCGCCCAATCGATGGAAAAGTGGGGCGGGTTGCCTGATATTCTCTTGGCTTGCGTAGGTGGTGGTTCTAACGCAATGGGACTTTTCCACGAGTTTGTAAATGAACCTTCTGTGCGGTTAATTGGTGTAGAAGCCGCTGGAGAAGGTATCAATACAGATAAACACGCTGCTACCTTGACAAAAGGTAGCATTGGTGTATTGCACGGGGCAATGAGTTACCTGTTGCAAAATGAGGATGGACAGGTAATAGAGGCGCATTCGATTAGTGCAGGGTTGGATTATCCGGGTGTGGGACCAGAACACAGCTATTTAAAAGAATCTGAACGCGCCGAATATTACAGCGTCACGGATGAAGAAGCTTTAGCAGCATTCAAGAGACTTTCCCAGTTAGAGGGGATTATACCTGCATTGGAAACCGCTCATGCGATCGCTTATCTGGAAACTTTGTGTCCGCAACTTAGCGGTAGTCCCCGAATAGTGATTAACTGTTCTGGACGTGGCGATAAGGATGTGCAAACGGTAGCTAAGTTCCTAAATCCTCAGTAGATAGCCTAGAGTATTTAATCTCACGCTAAGGCGCTAAGTACTGCTTTGCATAAAATCGTAGCGTTTTAAACGCAGAGGATCGCAGAGTAAACGCAGAGGGGCGCAGAGAATTTCTGAATTTACAGCAGTTTTCACGTATTTGAACCACATCTATTGTAGGGGGACAGCAATGCTGTCCCCCTACAGCGTGGTCTATTTACCTAAAAATAGCTGTAATTCGTTACGAATTTATGGAATGTTGTACTAAGGATTTCTTTGCGTCTTTGCACGCCAGTCGCCTGCGGAGGGAAACCCTCCGGAGAGCGCTGGCTTGTCTTTGCGTGAGCTTATCATTGTCGCAAAGCCTGCAACGTCCTTGAGTTGAATTAGCAATTTCTCAATGTGCTTTACCTGCTCCCAAATACAATTCGCCAACTTTCGGGTCATTTAATAATTCCAGACCTGGGCCTGAAATAGCATCGCGTCCGGACTCCAGTACATAACCCCGGTGCGCCATTTCCAAAGCCTTACGAGCATTTTGCTCTACTAATACTATTGCTGTTCCTCCCCGGTTAATTTCTTTAATCTGCTCAAATACCTGAGTGACGAGAATGGGAGATAAAGCAGCGGAAGGTTCATCTAAAAGCAGTAAATTAGGTTCTAACATCAAAGCCTTACCCATCGCTAGCATTTGGCGTTCTCCACCGGAGAGAGTACCAGCACGTTGACGACGGCGATCGCCAAGCCTAGGAAACATGGTAAATATTTTGTCTTTCAGTGGTTTCAAGGCAACATTGCGGACAAAAGCACCCATTTCCAGGTTTTCTTCCACAGTCAGAGAGGGAAAGACATTGGTAATTTGTGGTACGTAACACATTCCCTGTTTAACGATTTGATTTGACTTTAGCCCACTGATTTCTTTACCTTTGAAAATAATTGTACCTGTGTGGGGTGTCAATAGCCCAAAGATGGTTTTTGCTAAGGTAGATTTACCTGCACCATTCGGACCAATCACTGTTACCAATTCCCCAGGGGAAACGCAGAAATTTACACCTTGCAGGATATCTACATCTTTAATGTATCCAGCCTTGACATTTTTAACTTCTAGTAAATAGTCAATAGTCATTAGTCAATAGTTAATAGTTAATAGTTAATAGTTAATAGTTATTAGTCATTGGTCATTAGTCAAGAGTCAATAGTTGATTGTTGATGGTTCATGGCTCATGGCTATTAACCATTAACCATTAACTATTAACCATTAACTAATGACCATATGACTATGATGGCGTTTTTTGCAAATCCGGTCTTTCTTCTGGAACAATTGCTCCTTCTACTGGACAAACTTGGATGCATATGCCACAGTCAATGCAGGTGGCAAAGTCAATCCAATACCAATCGGTTCCTTTGATGTTTTTGCCTGGACCGGGATGAATGCAAGCAACTGGACAAGCATCTACACAATCTGCGACGCCTTCACAGACTTCAGTTACAATCGTGTGCGACATAATTCCCCTCTCTTTGGATCGAAATTGCTGTATTTAGCCAGCTGCTTCTAGCCTAGCAATATTACTTAGTTATTAGTTAATGGTTCATGGTTCATGGTTCATGGCTATTAACCATTAACTATTAACCATTAACTATTAACCATTAACTAATGACTACTGAACCATCATCTTTGATCCAAGCTATTTGGGCGATGCGGCGATCGCGTGCATATTGCTGGATCGCTTCTGGTTCTCGTCCTCCCAAATCCATTTCTACCCGCACCAAATTGTTAGAATTCCGGAGTTTTTGCGCATAAGCAAAGGCGGCGGCGGATGCACTCTTGCTTTCTGCTACTACTAACCAGTTACTAGCTGGTGTGTTTTGCGGTAATTGCCCAGATGACAAGAGAATTTGGTATAAATCTTCTATGAACAAAACAAAGCCGATTCCGGGAATGTTTTCACTTTGGGGATGATAAAATCCTAAAAGTTGGTCATAGCGACCACCCCGCCCTAAAATCCTTGCTCCAACTTCGGTATCAGTGACTACTTCAAAAGCGATACCGCTGTAATAGTCAAAGGTTTGGATCAAGCTGAGGTCAAGGATTAACGGGAAATCACCCCGCGATTCTAGTAATTCTACTAAGGACTTGAGATTATTTACTACCTCTTGTTGCGGTGGTTCTAAACTCAGACTGCTAATTTTTTGTAAAACATCAGTACTATTACCACGCAGATCCAACATGATTTGGGCGCGATCGCGCAATTCATCTGTAAGGGGCAAAGTATCTATTGTCACTCTGTCGAGATGAGCGATCGCATTCCGGACTTGATTGCGTAAATGAGCAGGAAATGCTTCTAAGAGCGATCGGGTAATTCCCGCCTCGCCTAAAATTAAATGCCAATGATTTAGCGAGAGTGCTTGCAGACAATCTGCGACTAAAAGCAGTACTTCAGCATCCGCAAGCAATCCGTTACCGCCTAACAACTCTACCCCAGCTTGATAAAATTCCTGTGGTTGATTGCGCCGATAATCGGGTGTACGTTGGAAAACATTGGCATTATAGTACAAGCGTTGCGGATAAGTAACACCTGCCATGCGGGTAACAGCAGTACGCGCAATAGAGGCTGTCAGTTCCGGGCGCAGTCCTAATTCTTCATCTTCCGCATTTTGTAATTGAATCACCGTAGAGCGTTGAATAGCACCCCCCGCCATGAGCGTATCCATCCGCTCTAGCGTTGAGGTGATAATTCTGTGATATCCCCAACGGTGAAATACTTGCTGTAATCTGTCTTCAATCCAGCGTTTTTGAGCTACATCAAGGGGTAATAAATCCCTGGCTCCCGCTGGTGGTTGATATACCATTATGTCTTTTTCCCACCAAACAAACCACCAAATAAACCGCCACCCCCAGATTTATTTGGTTGCTTATCCCCGTTAGTATTTGGCGTCGCTGTAGGCTTGGCACTACTACCGGGTTTTTGCCCCAAAATCTGTTCAATTTTGCGTTTCCCCGCCAACGCTGTTTCGTCATTGGGGTCTAATTGTAGGGCGCGTTCAAAGTGAACTTTTGCAGTCGTGGTAAGATTTTGCTTCAAATAGACCACCCCGATCAAGCTATGGCAACGACTATTATTCGGCTCAAGCTTTAGGGCATCCTGTAATTCTACCTTAGCCTGTGCCAATTGATTTTTTGCCATCAACTCTTGAGCGCGACGGATATACTGAACCACAACCGAATCTTCCTTGGGTGGTGCGGTTGGTGGTGGAGGAACAGCACCTGTGTTAATTTTGGGTGGCGCTACTGGTGGCGGTGGTGCGGCGAAAGATTTACCAGCACTGCGCATTAAGTAGACTAAATTTAGTTCGCTGACTAGGGCGATAATATGCAGTACTTGTTGTAAAGATTCATATTGGGTTTCTGCTATTTTGGCGATCGCAATTTTATAAGCGTGTTCCACATTCGGCGTACCCGCCAATTGTTTTGCTACATCGGTAGTCAGTTCCAGCGATGCAGATTCTTGCACCAACCGTTTGCCCATTTGCGACAAAACTATAATATATTCCCCGCGATATTTTTCTTGGGAGAGTTTTTCGTAAGCTGGATTCACCAACTTTGATAACAAATTATTAGCTAACAGCTTTTCAGCATCATTAGATGCATTACAACTATCAGGATGCAACCGACGGGCAATTTTGAGATAGCGTTTGCGAATTTCCTTCACATCTGCATCAACAGGAACGCATAAAACAGCGTGATGATCTATGAAATCATATTTAAACAGTCCACGATCTATTTTGAAAGACATAGAGCGGTTTTATACCAAAGTTACCGGGAGATTTTACCAGTGTACTTCGCTCTATTAGTCATTTGTCATTAGTCATTTGTCATTAGTCATTAGTCATTGGTCATTGGTCATTAGTCACTTGTTAGTAGTTAGTGGTTAGTAGTTAGTGGGCAATAATGCCCAATGCCCCATGCCCCATGCCCCTTGCCCCTACTCCCTACTCCCCACTCCCCACTCCCTATTTCCAAGAAGACAAGGGAGGAGTGTGCAACAGTTCTTGACTTAGGGTGTTGTGAATATAACCATTAGTAGCCAGTATTCTGCCTGATTCAATTTTTATAGGACTGCCATCATAAGCGGTAACTTTACCTCCGGCTTCGCGTAATATAATGATGCCCGCTGCAATATCCCAAGGAGAAAGACCGCGTTCCCAATAGCCATCGAGACGCCCACAGGCGACGTGAGCCAAATCAATAGATGCTGCACCACTACGCCGTACTCCTTGGGTTAGATGGGTGAGGTGACAAAATTCTGCATAGTTATTGTCAGAAGTTTCCCGGCGGTCATATGCAAAACCAGTAACCAACAAGCTCTTACTAAGTTCAGAATTTTCCGAAACCTTGATAGGATGACGATTGCGAGTTGCTCCTAAACCTTGGGCAGCACGGAATAATTCATGATGAAAAGGGTCATAAATAACACCAACTTGCGGAACACCATTAATCAGTAATCCAATGGAAACAGCAAAGAATGGGTATTGATGAGCAAAGTTAGTTGTACCATCTAAAGGGTCAATTGCCCAAAGAAATTCATTTTCTTGATTTCCCAATTTCCCAGATTCTTCTGAAAGGATGGCGTGTTCGGGAAAATGGCGATTCAAAGCTTGTAAAATTACTTCTTCTGAAGCTTTATCTGCAACAGTAACTAAATCACCAGGACGCCCTTTTTCAGTAATTGCATCTTCTACATTACCCAAATAACCTTGCAAAACCGCACCAGCAGCAAGCGCCGCTTCCGTAGCAATATCTAGAAAAATTTGCAAATTAGTCATTAGTCAAGAGTTAGGAGTTAGGAGTGAGGAGTGAGGAGTTAGGGGTTAGGAGTTAGGAGTGAGGAGTTAGTAGTGAGGAGTTAAAAATTCCTAACTCTTAACTCATAACTCTTAACTCCTAACTCCTCACTCCTCACTCTTTTTCTTCTACCCATTCTGGCGGCGAAACTCAGTGGGAGTGAAACGCAGGGGTTTTTCTGGGTTCCAAATGCCTACGCCTAAAAGTCTAGCCCATTGTTGGGCGCGTTCCAAGCGCTGGTCGTATTTGTGGTTAGGCGATCGCCCCACGAACAACGCATGACCTTCTTTAACTAACTGTTCATTTAACAGTACTTTATCTTTCCAAGCATAAGCTAAAGTCCGCCCAAATTTATCTCTCCCTTCGACATCAAACTCCAGCGTGACAGGTTGTCCTTCAATCAAAGCCTGTAAACGTTCTTTCGCCGCGCTTCCCCAAGGACGCTGCTGTAAATCTGGTGCATCAATACCCAGCAACCGCACCTGAGTAATTAAATTGGGTTGATCACCCATACCCAGCACTTCTAAAGTTTGTCCACTTACTACCTGTGCAACTTTTACCTGTATCTGTATATTTTCTTGGGGCTTTTTCTGCGGTTGACAACCTACCAGCAGTAATAGGCAACATAATAATATTGCGATTTTAGTCATTAGTCATTAGTCATCATTAGTCAGTAGTCATTAGTCAGTAGTTAGTAGTTAGTAGTTAGTGGTTAGTGGTTAGTAGTTTTTATTGGTTATCTTCCTTGTCCCCTTCCCCCACTCCCCACTCCCTACTCCCTACTCCCTACTATTCCTCATCTAACGGTAAACCCGCCCTAACTCTACCTTTGCCGAAATAGC
Organism: Nostocaceae cyanobacterium; assembly: GCA_051861145.1. GTDB lineage: Bacteria > Cyanobacteriota > Cyanobacteriia > Cyanobacteriales > Nostocaceae > JBHYDF01. The sequence continues at coordinate 12,395 of JBHYDF010000094.1, read as the reverse complement.
GCCCAAACTGGAGTTCATAAACTTCATCTTCGTCTTGTGTCTCAACTTCCAAGTCAGAACAAGCATAACTTACACACAACAAGGCATAGCCAGAGTTACGTAATTCCAGCGACAATCCTACAGCCTCTGGTTGATAAATTTCTCCTTTCAGCACCCGTACCGCACAAGTGGTACAAGCGCCATTACGGCAAGAAAAAGGTAGTTCCACGCCTTGTTTTTCGCAACTGTGCAGGATATAGCGATCGCCTGGAACTTCTAGAGTGTGTGTTGTGCCTTTCGCGCGATCGTGTACTGTAATGGTGTATGTCTCGGACATTTTGATTTTTGATTTTTGATTTGAGATTTTGGATATAATCTTATTGCATTTTCTTAAAGCTTATTGTACACTTATAGATCGTGACGGCTGGAGAGATGGCCGAGTGGTTGAAGGCGCAGCACTGGAAATGCTGTTATGCGGCAACGTATACGAGGGTTCGAATCCCTCTCTCTCCGTTGATATTAAAAAATACCAAAAAAGAAATTATATAGGAAAAATCCCTAACTGCTGTAGCTAGGGATTACTGATTTTATGGAATTGGAACCTTACCTATACAACCGTCTGATTACTTCCCTCAAAACGCTAGCATTCTGATACAGTTCAAGCATTTTTTCCTGATAGAATCGTTGTGTTTCATCATCTACAAAGTCCCCCATTTTTGCGGCACGGATTAGTGCTTTTTGAGAGTCAGTTGGTTCACCAATTAAATTTAAAACCATAGTTAGCATGTCGTAAGCCCCTGCACCCGGATGCGAAATACCTACTCCGTCTCTCATCTGATCAATGGCTTTATATGGGAATCGAGACAAAGCACGTATCCATTCCTCACGCTTGTTATAACCGACTAATGGTTGAATGCCATACTCTTTGCCAATTGCTTGTAAATCTTCTAGTGTTAGTAATTCCAGTTGTTCTGTTGATAGCATGGTAAATGTCCATTGGTTAACAATTGGGCTTGGTGGCTATCCCTGTGTGGTAACTTGGTAGCCACCAATTAATATCTATAATTGGTTAACCAGCTATTAGTCAATATTTGTGTAATTATATTAATGGCTCGAAAAGGCGGAAACCCAAATTTAAAAAAATATGGCTTCACTCCAGGAGGAGATGAACCATTAAACAAAATGCTTGCTGTTAAAGTTACTGAATCAATGTACAACCGGGTAAAAAGCTTGCCTGACTCATCAGAATTTATGAGACAAGCTATTGAAAAAGCACTTGATGAACTAGACCAATCAAATAAACAAAGTTAGAGCATATAGTAAAAGTTATCAGATACTAGCTTTAGTTACGTATTAATTATTTTAAATAACTACGTTTAGCATAGTATATATACGTAAAGAGGTTTCAAAAAAAAACTATTCCCTAAATTTCCGGAATAGTCAAACTTTATACTGATTTATATAATGGAGTCGTTTTAAGTGTAAATACGTATTTGATATTTTAAACCACAAAATAAGCACAACCTAAGCACTATGGCAGACACATCAAACCTTAAACTCATCATCGCCTTTACCGATCCAAACCTAGATGACGAAGAAAAAGAGGATGAAGTCCAAAAGTTGCTAGCACAGTTGAAGGAACTGGATGAGGTGGAAGAGGTTGATCGTGTACGCAATCCCAATCCACCAGAGGGAAGCAAAGAGTTTTTTGTTCGTGAGCAAGAGACTTCCTGTCTGTGGGCGTTTCACGCTCATTGACGAAGGTATTAATTAATATTTATTATTTTTCCTGTTATTGTATTTTACTTCACATTAAAATACTGTAAATACTCCTGTTTTTCGGCTGACTCTGGATATTTATGGTAGGAAATAATACAGGAACGCCCGAATCTAGAGAAAAGTCTATTTTTAACGCTAGTGTTAGCGATCAAGCCGCAGAGGAAGACGCTCTTGGTTTTGAACCTTATGTTATGGCTATTGCAGAGTTCTTAACCAATTCTGATACCAAACCCCCACTCACTCTTTCTATTGAAGGTGAATGGGGTAGCGGTAAGTCTTCCTTTATGAAACAACTCAAAAAAGCAATTGAAGAGATTCCACAAAAAGAATTAAAAAAAGAGCGAAATCAATTAAAATCTAAGGGTCAAATTGATTTTTTTAAATGGCTTCGCTTAAGGTTCAAAAAACTTAAACCTAAGCCCAAAGTAGTGTGGTTTAATGCTTGGAGACACGATAAAGCCGAAGCACTATGGGCAGCCTTTGCACTCGAATTTATCCGCCAAATCTCTCGCCCTCGTGATTTTCGTGATATTTTCCCAATTCTGACAGGAAATATTAAACTTTTTGGTTCTTCAGTACTTGTTATGCTGAATTTTTAATTCAAGTCGATAACTTTGCTTTAAAATCAGGGCTTCCAGGCACTTATAGCCTAAATTTTAGAATCACACATAAAAGGCTGATAATAATGGCTACTACTATTGCCCAGCAAGGGTTTTAAGCTGATTGACCGACGTATTTAGCATACTATGTACTGAAGAACCGTAATTTCTGTAACAATAATAGATTGCCAGCAAAAAATATTTCCCTGGTAGCCTAAATCATCAATTTGGTTTAGCCACACCCTAAAATAAAAGGGACTTGCACACATTGCTTGGTCAGTTAAGAATAAATAGGGCAAAGCACGGGGAAACTAACGTGAGTCAAGAATTTGATTACGATTTAGTGATTATTGGCGCTGGAGTGGGCGGACATGGCGCTGCCTTACACGCCGTTAGCTGCGGTTTAAAAACAGCTATTATCGAAGCGGCTGATATGGGGGGAACCTGCGTTAACCGAGGCTGTATTCCTTCTAAGGCACTGCTAGCAGCCTCCGGACGTGTGCGGGAGTTACGAGATGCCCACCATCTCAAGGCGCTGGGGATTCAACTGGGAAGTGTACAGTTTGACCGAGAGGCGATCGCTAACCACGCTAACAATCTTGTCTCTAAAATTCAAGGAGACTTAACTAATAGCCTCAAGCGTTTGGGTGTTGATATCATCCGGGGTTGGGGCAAAGTCGCTGGTACACAAAAAGTCAGTGTTGTTACTGATGGTGGTGAAAAAACTATCACTGCTAAAGATATTATTCTTTCCCCTGGTTCGGTTCCCTTCGTTCCTCCAGGAATTGAAGTAGACGGTAAAACTGTCTTTACCAGTGACCAAGGGGTAAAGTTAGAATGGCTACCAGATTGGGTGGCGATTATTGGTAGCGGCTACATCGGTTTAGAATTTTCGGATGTTTACTCGGCTTTGGGGTGCGAAATCACGATGATTGAAGCCCTAGACCAGTTGATGCCAGGATTTGACCGCGATATTGCTAAACTTGCAGAACGGGTGCTAATTACTCCCCGCGATATTGAAACCTATGTGGGGATTTACGCGAAGAAAGTCATCCCTGGTTCACCGGTGGTAATTGAGTTAGCAGATTTCAAAACGAAAGAATACGTAGATACACTGGAAGTTGATGCTTGTTTGGTAGCTACTGGACGCATTCCAGCGACTCAAAACCTCGGTTTAGAGTCAGTGGGTGTGGAAGTGGATCGGCGGAATTTTATTCCAGTAAATGATAATATGGCGGTGCTGAGTGCAGGTGAAATCGTGCCGCATTTGTGGGCAATTGGTGATGCTACTGGCAAAATGATGCTGGCACATGCCGCTTCTGCTCAAGGTATCATTGCTGTAGAAAATATCTGTGGTAGACATAAAGAAGTAGACTATCGCAGCATTCCCGCCGCAGCGTTTACCCATCCAGAAGTTAGTTATGTGGGTATGACGGAAACGCAAGCCAAGGAAGAAGGTAGCGCCCTTGGATTTGAAGTGGGAGTAGCAAAGAGTTACTTTAAAGGTAATTCTAAGGCCTTGGCAGAAGGCGAAGCTGATGGTATAGCGAAAGTGATTTATCGCAAAGATACAGGCGAAGTTCTGGGAGTTCACATTTTTGGAATGCACGCTTCAGATATTATTCATGAAGCTTCAGCAGCGATCGCCAACCGTCAGTCAGTCCACACCCTTGCACACTTGGTACACGCGCATCCTACACTTTCAGAAGTGCTGGATGAAGCATATAAACGAGCAGTTGCTTCTTAGTCATTTGTCCTTTGTCATTAGTCATTTGTCATTTGTCAAAAGTCTTTACACTTGACAAATGACCAATAACCAATGACCAATAACTAATGACTAATGACTAATGACTAATGACCAATGACTAATGACTATTGACTAAATATGCAGATTCGTCGCCGTCCTCCTAACCCAAGCTTTGCTGTGTCTTATTTAAAGTATCAGGTTGCTGTACCTGGTGCTGAACCACAAAATATCTTGGAAGAAATTGTTTGGCAAAAAGAATTAGAAATAGACCAAATGCGGGAAAAGCTACCTTTGCAGGAGTTGCAGAAGCAAGCCTTAACTGCACCGCCAACCCGTGATTTTGTAGCAGCACTGCGACAAGGTAAAACTAAACCAGCTTTAATTGCTGAAGTCAAAAAAGCTTCTCCTAGCAAAGGTGTTTTACGGAGAGATTTTGACCCAATTGCGATCGCTCAGAAGTATCAGCAAGGCGGTGCTAGTTGCATTTCAGTACTCACGGATGAAAAATTTTTTCAAGGCAGCTTTGACAACTTAGCTAACATCCGTACTGCCGTAGATTTGCCGTTGCTTTGTAAGGAATTTGTGATCTATCCTTACCAAATGTACTTAGCGCGTGTTCGGGGTGCAGATGCAGTGCTATTGATTGCAGCTATTCTTAGCGATCAAGATTTGCAATATTTTGTCAAGATTGCCAAGGCTCTTTCTATGGCTGCTTTGATTGAAGTTCACACTCTTGAAGAGTTAGATCGTGTATTAGCTATAGATGGCGTTTCTTTAATTGGTATTAATAATCGTAATTTAGAAAATTTTTCTGTTGACTTGCAAACTACTTGTGATTTATTAGCAGCAAGAGGAAATCAGTTGCAAGAACGGAACATTCTCGTAGTGAGTGAGTCTGGATTAAATAGCCCTGAAGAATTAAATGTGGTAGAACAAGCAGGAGCATCCGCTGTACTCATTGGCGAGTCTTTAGTGAAATCACCAGATCCAGAGTTAGCAGTTGCCAATCTCTTTGTCAAATCTCAACACTAATTGAGCCTGGTCTTTAACTAAATATTTGTTGCCTATGTAACAATTCAGTTCATAAGAGCAACTTCTAACTAATCCCAAATCTAAATTTTAAATGAAAATCAATTTCATGGAGCAAATTCCTCTGCCTTCACCGATCCACTACGAACTCATACTGCAATTATTAGAAAGACAAACAATGTTAGCAGTGAGTAACGATCCGAATCTGCGACATCAGGTGAATCAGCTAATTATTACCCTTCGTAAAGCTGTTGTCCAACAAAAGCATTTGGAGGAAATTTGCCAGGTTTCCTCTGTGTCTGTTGATCACCGTTGGTCTATTAATCATCTCAATACTGGACAAGAAGTTGCTTCTCCTGATTAATTATAAAGCCCGCCCTGCACTGCAAGTGCAGGGCTAATAGCTTAAGTCCATTAAAATGGACTGAAGTCTTTAGTTTAGTCATCTTTATAGATGACTTAAGCTATTAGCAAGTGGTTTTTCAACCTTAGGCGGTTATTGGTGCAAGTTCTGAGTTTTAATGGGTTTAAATTGACCGGAATGCATCATTCTCAACAAGAGCCAGAGGCTCTTATTCTCGTATTCTCGTTACCAGGTTGAACCTGGTAACGAGGGTTTGGAGGCTCCGCCTCTTGGCTGTTGCAAAGTCGTGCAAGATATCAGTTTAAATTGCTATATATGTAGCAAAAAGGGTAATTGATAATAATGAGTGGCTAACAACACAATTATTACCAATTACCTATTACTAGGAGCGCTTGTTATTAGAGAGAGTAATTGACACACTCCCCTCTTTAAAAAAGAGGGGATTCTTGGGTCAGACAGCGATCGCAGTTTCATACCGTCTTACATCACCTAACCCAACACTTGATGCCTCAACTGCATAAATATTTTTAGCGGCGTTTTCCGGAGCGTCCGTTTACGGATTGGCAAAATGGACAACGCCACTCCTTGGTAAACGTCATGAACTGCGTACACGAGGACGCATGAAAAATTTCTCTGAATCCCCCTGTTTCTCCCTGAAACGGGAGGAGGAGGGGTAGAGAGTGAGGTTTTTTCAAGTCAGTCAATCACGGGAAAATCCCACAAACCTGACATTAAAAAGATTTCTTCCCCTACTCCCTACCTTCGGAATTAAAAATGAAAAATGTAAAATTAAAAATTTATTCAGTCCAATTTTTAATTTTTAATTTTTAATTTTTAATTGAGCGAAGCGTTCCCTACTCCCCACTCCCTTTGTCAAGGTAGTTATCAGAGCTATCAGACGAGAATGTTTTTGGTGTTTAAGCGAGATGGATCGGTGTTTTGCAACATGACTAGATTCTCGAATCCGCTAGATTGTCCTTTTCCATCCAGGTCAACACGAACCATTGTATTAGAACCGACTTTTTGCAATTCCACAATATCAGAGAATTTCTTTGAGCCAGCAGAATCTATGCCTGTAAATATGCGGCGTAGGTCAAGTACATCTTTGCTGGCGTCAAAATCAGTAATGGTGTCTCCTTTGTCTTGGATATCGTTATACATGAAGCGATCGCGTCCTGCACCACCGGTCATCGTATCCTGTCCTGCGCCACCAATTAGGTAATCGTTCCCACTACCACCGTTAAGGACATCATTACCATTACCACCCAACAGGTAGTCCTTGCCGTTACCACCAGTCAGGACATCGTTACCATCACCACCATTAATGTAATCGCCGCCGTCTCCTCCATTCAGCTTATCATCACCTGAAGTACCTTTGAGCCTATCATTGCCGCTATTACCATTCTGGGTATTTTTATCGTTGTTTTTGCCGTTACCGTCATTGTTAGTGCCGCCAACGGTAGTGTTATCACCACCGTTAGTGTTAGAAGGCTGTGAGTTAGAGCCTGAGTTCGATCCAGAGCCAGAACCAAAGTCTGCTGGTACGTTGGTATTAGGGTTCGTGTCACCACTACCAAACACCTGAGTCCAGTAGTTCTGATCAAAACCAACACCCATTTCAGTAAAATTTCTTCTGAGGATGTTGGCTCGGTGTCCGGGACTGCTCATCCAATCAGCAACAACCTGTTCAGGTGTTCTTTGACCTGATGCAACGTTCTCTCCAACAAATTGAGCTTTATAACCAGCATCTTCAGCTCTATCCCATGGTTTAGAACCACCTTCCCCTGTATGGCTCAATACGCCTCTGTCTGCCATCCATTCAGAATGTTTGTCAGCAGTGTAAGCCAGTTCTCTATTAAATTTCAAGTCTGAAAGACCAGCCTTTCTTCTTTCCTGGTTAGTTAGTTCAAGAACTCTTTGTTCAAATGCTCCTATGGATGGCATCAGTATGTCCTCCTAAAGATTTCTTCAGTTCAACTCAGCAGGGATAACAATCCTGCTGCAACACCTGTGGTAGAAGCAAACCTGAAGAGGGTGTCAATAGTCATTAGTCATTAGTCATTAGTCATTAGTCATTGGTCATTGGTCATTGATCAAGTGTAAAGACTTTTGACAAATGACAAAGGACAAATGACAAATGACTAACAAGCAACTAACGTTCAAAAGTGAGAAGCCCTGTCTTGAAAATGTTCCTGACTGCTACCTGCATGAAAACTACTAAATGTGCAACAGCTTATCACTAATGACTAATGACTAATGACTAACTAAATAGTTTGCCTTGTTTATAACGTTTGGATCAAGATAGCCATGCTTTTGTCCCCTCGTATATTTTTTGTTCGGGAACTTTGAGCGGGAAAAATTGGACTTTTGGGATTAGTACTCATTGAATCCTTGACCCATCAGATTTACAGACACGTTTGACGAGACACCCCACATCCGAGTAAACAAATGGGTATGTGTCAGTTTATTTCCGGGCTGGACTTGCAAATTCTAAACTCACTAATTACGTTCAGTCACTTCCAACCACAATAAAAGGTAGTGTAGCTTTCTTCATACTCTCCTTGTGCAGGTCTTTAAACTGTCACATAGTACTATCACTACAATTTATACATGTATCTCTCTTGTTTCATTTATCAATTCAAATCAATCAAATTAAATTTATGTATTTGTAGTATGTTATTCTTGACCACTATGCAAATACGGAAATAAAGTTATTGCAAAGTAATTTTCTTGACCAAAAATTTTGGTTGAACAAAAAATAATTTATGTGAATGTGTAAAAAAATGCGGCAAAATCAGTATAAAATCTAAAAATTTAGCTTATTTGGGATATATAAGAGATTAAAAATTTACAAACTCTTATGAGAAAATTTCCTGACTTGACTAAAAACTCCTGTAAGGGAGATAGTGAAAGAGGCCAAAAAACTTCACACTTACTTCAAGAAACCTTGATAGCGTCAGATGCTCAGGTTTCTGCACACACCTTAGAATGCCAAACGTGGTAGTCAGGATTTATGACGACACAAACCTTACAAGTGGGTAGCGAAACACTAAAAGCAGAAGAATTGCTGTCTTTGCTGCATCGTTACCAGTTGATGCCGCAGGTATTACGCGCCAAAGTGATAGACGAAGCGATCGCCGAATATTCTTGCACAGAAGCAGAAAAGCAAACAGCGATCGCCCGCTTTTATCAACACTGCCAAATCACCTCGCAAGAGGCACTAGAAGCATGGTTGCAACAGCATCAACTCACAGAAAAAGCGATGCAGGAAATGGCAATTCGTCCGCTACTGCTCAAAAAATTTCAGTTTGCCATGTGGGGCAATAAACTGGAATCTTATTTTCTGCAACGCAAAGCAGACCTAGATCAAGTCGTGTATTCCCTAATTCGCACCCAAGATGAAGGACTAGCCCATGAGCTATATTTTCGGATTAACGAGGGAGAACAAACCTTTGCCGCCGCCGCCCAACAATATTCCCAAGGTGCAGAAGCACATACAGGAGGAGTTTTAGGACCAGTTTCTCTGTCTCAACCCCATCCGATAATTCAGAAAATCCTGTCTGTCAGTAAACCAGGTCAACTCTGGGAACCACGCTTAATTGCCGATTGGTTTGTAATTATTCGCTTGGAAAAATTTATGCCTGCACAGTTGGATGAAACTGTGCAACAAAGGTTGCTAGACGAACTATTAGAAGTTTGGATACAAGCAACTATTCAAGAACGTCTACAACAATCTTCCAGCCATTGCATGGAGCCTGTTGCGGCATGAAGCCAGCGATAACTGAAACCGAAATAATCGAATTTTTAGCCAAAACTGAGCCATTTACTAAACTCTCGCCTAGTGCCTTAAAAAGCGTCGCAGCAAACAGCCAATTGCTGCATTATCGCACCGGACAATGGATGCTGGTTAAGGAAAGAATGCCAGCCCACGTCATGGTAATTTATCAAGGACAGGCGCGAGTGTTGGGTAATGACCAACGCACAGGCTCACAAACTAGTTTGACTGTGGTAGAGCAAGGAGAGTTCCTCGGTTGGTTAGGATTAGTGCGTGGCGTGAGTTGCGAAGCAGTGATAGCTTCTACAGAAGTTATTGCTATCACTCTGGAAGCAGAAGAATTTCTGCAATTGATGACCACAGCACCAGAATTTGGGCAAGCTGTGCGATCGCGCACCCACATCACAGAAGTTTTTGAGCTTCTGAGTCAAGAATTACAACGCCAAGCAGACGCTGCTACCGATTTAAAAGAAGTAGCCCGCCGGTTTTGGCTAGAAACACAGGTAGTAAATTTACCACCCGGAAAAGTAAATTCCCAGAAATTTAATGAAAACCTGTTATGGCTAGTCAGTGCCGGTAATATTGACGGCATGAGGGCAGGTAGCCGGTTATCTTTGAGCAACTTTGGGCGTACTTGGCAAACTGAAACCGATGTCCGCTTACTCGGTATACCCTGGAAATCAACCACTCACCAAGAACCCCTCGACTCAACCAGCTTAAAAATTTCTCCAGCCCCAGAATACCCGCCCGATCCAGCAGCGGAAAACGTCGCATCACCAAACAGCATATTCGTATCGGGAAAAGGCCCTCTTGATGCTCCCTTGGCCTGTTTCCAGATGTTAAGTCGCATCTTAGGAGGTTCTTTTCGTCGAGATTTTTTCCGCAAAATCTTGACAAATCAACTGAAATCGAATAAGCAAATTTCCTTACAAGTGGCGGGAGCAGTCGTAGAAATGATGGGTTTGCAAGCCCAATTAGTCAAAGTTCCCGTCAATGTGATCAACCGCCTCAGTGCGCCAGCCATAATTTACTGGCAGGAGAGTTTTGCCCTACTGTATAAAATTACCGAACGTGAACTGGTTGTAGCTTCCCCAGAACAAGGAGTTTCTTCCTATTCTCCGGCAAAATTTGCCGAAATTTGGGGAGAATCAGGACAAGTGTTGACGGTGGAAAAACAAGAAGGCGATCGCCCAGAAAAATTTAGCTTACGTTGGTTTTTGCCTTCTGTTTACAAATACCGCTTAGTTTTAATAGAAGTTCTCGTCGCTTCCTTTTTTGTCCAAATATTTGGTTTGGCGAATCCCATCATCACCCAAATCATTATCGATACCGTCTTAATTCAAAAAAGCCTAGATACTCTAGATATCCTCGGAATTTTCTTACTCGTAATCGGAGTATTTGAGGCAGTTTTAACGAGTTTGCGTACTTATCTATTTGCAGATACTACCAACCGGATTGACATCCGCTTGGGTTCAGAAGTAATTGAACATCTATTACGACTACCTCTAAGTTATTTTGAGCGTCGCCGCGTGGGAGAATTAGCGGGACGTATTAACGAATTAGAAAATATTCGCTCCTTTCTGACAGGAACAGCACTGACAGTAGTGCTAGATGCCATATTCTCAGTAATTTATATCGGCGTCATGCTGTTCTATAGCTGGGTACTAACACTTGTTGCCCTTGGCACCGTACCATTATTTGCAATCCTGACAAGATTTGTTGTCCCTATCGTCCAGCAACAATTGCGGACAAAAGCCGAACGCTACGCTGATTCCCAATCCTATCTGGTTGAAGTACTCACTGGTATTCAAACGGTTAAGGCACAGAATATCGAATTAAAATCCCGATGGCAATGGCGCGATCGCTATACCCGCTACATCAGCGCTGGATTTAAGAATGTTTTAACTTCTAGTACAGCAAACTCAATAAGTGGATTTTTAAATCAATTCTCAAGTTTTGTTTTACTATGGGTTGGCGCTCATTTAGTTATCTCCAATCAACTAAGTTTAGGACAACTGATTGCCTTTCGTATTATTGCCGGTTATGTTACAAGTCCCCTACTACGTCTGATTCAACTATCACAGAACTTTCAAGAAGTGGCATTGTCTATTGAACGCCTTGGTGATATCTTAGACTCAACACCAGAAGTACAGCCAAGCGATCGCCAAAACATCCCTTTACCAGAAATCCAAGGTGCAGTAAAATATACCGGCATATCCTTTGGCTTTAACCCCGACGACGCCCTACAGCTACTGAATATCAATCTTGATATTCCCGCTGGTACCTTTGTCGGCATTGTCGGACAAAGCGGCTCTGGTAAAAGTACATTGACAAAACTTCTACCGCGACTCTATGAACCCGTGACCGGACAAATCCAAATAGATGGTTATGACATCAGGAAAGTAGAGTTAAATTCCCTGCGCCGCCAAATAGGCATGGTGCTACAAGATACACTCTTATTTGAAGGGACGATTCAAGACAATATCGCCCTCATTCGCCCAGAAGCTTCTACCGAAGAAATCATTGCTGCTGCCCAAGCTGCCGCAGCCCATGATTTCATCATGGCACTACCCAACGGCTACAACACAATAGTCGGGGAACGAGGTTCAGCACTTTCCGGGGGACAACGACAACGAATCGCGATCGCGCGTACCGTATTGCAAAACCCCAGATTATTGATTTTAGACGAAGCCACAAGCGCTTTAGATTACCAGTCTGAACAACAAGTGTGTCGTAATTTAATGGAAGTCTTTCAGGAGCGTACAGTCTTTTTCATTACCCACCGTCTTAACACTGTCAAAAGTGCCGATGTAATCATCATCATGGATAAGGGTGTAATTGCCGAACAAGGAACACATGCCGAACTAATGGCAATGAAAGGGCGCTACTACTGTCTTTATCAGCAACAGGAGTCCCAGTTTTAAAGAGGAAATTGGTTAGTGCGCAAGGGCAATGGGCATGGGGCATGGGGCATTGGGCAAGGGGCATGAGGCATCGGGCAAGGGGCATCGGGCAAGGGAAAAATCAGTACTTCAATTCCCAATTCCCAATTCCCAATTCCCAATTCTCAATTCCCAATTCCCAATGCCCAATGCCCAATGCCCAATGCCCAATGCCCAATGC